>JBGSJQ010000001.1:0-2988 GCA_041741775.1 Terrimicrobiaceae bacterium
GCAATCCGATCGCGCTCGGCTTTCTTTTCAAGGTAGTAGGAAAAGTTGCCGGGCTGGACGAAGATTCCGCCATCCTCAAAAGCGACAACCTGATCGCAGATCCGGTCGAGAAAATACCTGTCGTGGCTGACAACGAGGACGGTGCCGTCGAAGTCGGCGAGGGCCTCCTCCAGCATGCGGAGGCTCGGCAGATCAAGGTCGTTGGTCGGCTCATCCAGAACGATGACATTGCCTCCACGGCAGAGGACTTTGGCGAGGAGGAGGCGGGCCCGTTCGCCGCCGGAGAGCTTGTCCACGCGCTCGGTCACGCGGGCATCTTCAAAAAGGAAGCGCCTCAGGTAGGCGCGTGCCGTCAGGGTTTGCTCGCCGAAGCGGACCATCTCACCTGAGTCGGAGACCTCCTGCATGACCGTGCCTCTGCCGTCGAGCCGCATCCGGGACTGATCGATGTAGTTGAAAACAACGCGCTTGCCGATGGTGGCGGCACCTTCCATCGGTTCCTGTTCCCCGAGGCAGATGCGCAGCAGCGTGGTTTTGCCAACCCCGTTCCGGCCCACCACCCCGGTGCACTGGCCCGGCCTGAGGGCGAGGTTCAGGTTTCGAAACAGCCAGCGCCCGTCCGCCCCGGCGCGCATGCCGACATCCGCCAACTCGACGGCCGTGTTCCCGATCTCCGGCGCGGGAGGAATCAGCAGGTCCATCTCGCGTTCCTCCGGAGGCGCCTCGATGCCGGCGACTTCGTAGAACGAATCCAGCCGGTGCTTGGATTTTGATCGCTGAGCGCGCACGCCCGCCCGCACGAATTCCAACTCGGCGCGGAGAAATCTCTGGCGCCGACGCTCGGACTGCTCGGCGATCTGCCGCCGGAGCGCCTTCGCTTCGAGAAAGGCGGTGTAGTTGCCCGGATGCGAAAACGCCCGCCCATCGGCAAGCTCGACAATGCGCGTCGCGATGGTCTCAAGAAAATACCGGTCGTGCGTGACAAAAATCAGCGCCCCTGGAAACCCCCTCAGGAATTCTTCCAGCCAGCGGATCGATTCCGAGTCGAGGTGGTTGGTCGGCTCATCGAGCAGGAGAAGATCCGGCTGCGAGGCCAGGGCACGGCAGAGGGCGACGCGGCGCTTTTCCCCGCCGGAAAGCGGCCCGACAAGGGCATCGAGCGGCGGCACGGCCAGTGCGCCGGCTTCCGCTTTGATACGGGTGTGCAGGCTCCACCCGTCGGCGTGGTTGATGAGGTCGAGCAAGTCCGCCAACTCGGCGTCGCTGCCCTCTCCATTTTCGTAACGTGCCATCCAACCCACAAGGTCCGCCGCTCCGGCCTCGATGTTCTCAAGGACGGTCTTGCCGCCATCGAGCTCAAATTCCTGAGGAAGATACCCCACGCGAAGCCCGCGGCGGCGCGAAACCTCGCCCGCATCCGCCTCGGTCTCCCCGGCGAGAATTTTGAAAAGGCTCGTCTTGCCGCAGCCGTTGCGGCCGACCAGACCCACCTTTTCTCCGGGAGCAACGGTCAGCGATACGCCATCAAGCAATTTCTGGAGGCCGTAGGCGAGGCGAAGCTCCTGGGCGGAAATGAGGGCGGGTTGGGAAGCCATGGATAGTCAGTTGCGGATGCCCGGGCGGGCTCAGGGGTTGGTTTGCCGAAGCACCCTAATAGCGGAACTTTGGCTTTCCAACCGGTGTGCCAGACGGCACGGGAATCGTGTCGGGCATGATTTCCGGATCGACGTTTAGATCGGGCGGCGGCAGATTGGGGTCAGGAAGTGGCGTGTCATTCACCTGCGGCCCGGAATAGAGCGGGCCATCGTCGGAGCGGGAGCGGGTCCTGCGCTTGGTGGAAGCGGCCGCTGTATCGACAGGCCGGACCTGCTCAGGCGGTCGCGGTGGCGCGACGGTCATGTTTTCATTGGCGACATACCCGGTGCGGAGATCCTCGATCTGGACCAGGCTATATCCCATCTCCCGGCGAAGCAGTTTGACCCGGTCCCCGGTGCGCAATGTGGCGTCCGGCCCCCTCCCCTGCTGCGGCCCCAAGCGATAAAATGCCGTGTAATCCCGAATGACCACATACTCCGGCGCGGCGTCGGGAGCGAAGGATTCCATCGCGCACCCAGCCAGGGCCACTCCCGCAAAACAAATGAGCAAGCGGGCAAACAGCGTCCTCAAATTTTTCCTTTCCGCAAAATCATCCATCGGGGGCGGATCATGCCGCTTTTCGCGGCGCTTGGCAATCTGGTTCCCAAGACCTCCTCAAGCGCGACGCTGAGCGAGGACCCGGAAGGCCCCGGCGGGCTCATGAAGCTCGGGCGCGAGTTTTGAAAATCCCTCGAGCCATGTTTTGAGCGTCGAAGACGTGATGGTTTGCCAGCCGAGCGCTTCTCCCCAGGCTTTCAAATCGGTGAAATTCACGTCGGCCGTGATGTCGCGCCGGCCGAAGGCGGTGTAGATCTCGGCACCGGTAAGGCGTTGCTGGTGGGCATAGGCGCGCAGCGAACCGGCCGGGCGCCTGTGGTAGAGGCCCGGCATCTCATCGCCGTAATCCACGGTCAGCATCCGGCCCTTGCGCCATCCGGGTGACCACGAGGCCAGCCACTGTTGATATGATTCGTGGACTTCCACCCGGGACCCGGGCGGGAGGTCGGCACGGAGGGCAGCGGACTCCGGAAGCGGTCCGGGGCGAAGGACCTCGCGGGCCGTGGTCCCGTCAATCTGCACGGCGATCTCGGACCACCCGCTTTCGGTGCGCAGGAACGCGCGGCACGGAAAGGCGTCGGGCAGCTCGTTTGAGTAGATGTCCGCCACGCCGTCGCACGCTCGCAAAGCCTCGTGAAGCGAGTCGTGCCAGACCACATTGCGGCCCTTAAGCTCGCTCTGCTGCTGGGCGCGGAGGATCGGCGAGATTTCCACAATATGGAGCGTGGTTCGCCAGCGGCGGGCCCAGCCGAGCGCGGTGAGCACATCGGCGGCGAGGCGGCCCGTGCCGGCACC
>JBGSJQ010000002.1:0-6295 GCA_041741775.1 Terrimicrobiaceae bacterium
GTGAAATGCTGAAGGGTGATGACCGGCTCGTGCCCGGCCGCGCGGCAGGCAGCAATCCGGTCCGCGTAGCCGTCCATCGCCGCGCGGTCGAAGTCCGGGTCGCGATCCCCCGCCGCACCGGGCTGGACGCGTGGCCACTCGATGCTGAGGCGGAACGCGTTGAGCCCGATGTCCCGGCAGAGTCCGAAGTCCCCGGCGTAGCGGTTCCAGAAATCTGTCGCCAGGCCGGTGCGGGCGACTTTGCCCCGGCGCTCGTGTGAAGCCCAGTTGTTCTGCGGCTGGCCGGGGCCGTTGTAGCCGCCTTCGCACTGGTAGCCCGAGCTGGCGACGCCGATGAGAAATGGTCCCTCCATCGATCGTCTAACCGGCTGCGGCGATGCGCTTCCGCAGCGCTTTTTCGCGGAGTTTCGAAATGATGGCCGGTCGGCGGTGGGGGGATTCCAGCACGATTGAGGCGATGTCGCGGGCGGCCGAAGGGCGGCCGAGTGCCCGTGCATTCTCCGACATCCGGCGGAGGCGCTCCGGGTTTTCCAGGAGCTTGCGGAGCTTGTGGGCCACAAGCGTGACCTCGGTGCACTTGACCGCCGCGCCGGCCTCGAGGAGAACGTCCGAATTCCGCTCCTCCTGGCCGCCGATGGGATCGAGGATCACCATGGGAAGCCCGCGGGCCAGCGCCTCGGCGGTCGTCATTCCCCCCGGCTTGCTCAAGAGGATCGTCGAGGCACCCATGAGATCTGACATTTCCTTGGTGTATCCCAGGATGCAGAAGTCGTCCTTACGGGTCCCGACGAGGTGGGTTACCGCGGTTTTCAGCTCGTCATTTTTTCCGCAGACCACAATGGCCTGGAAGTCGCTTTCGAGCTGGAGCAGATGGCGGACGACAGCCGTGGCGGGGCTCAGGCCGAGGGTGCCGCCGGCGATCAGAAGGGTGGGGCGGCCCGGACGCAGGCCATGGCGGCTGAGCACAGCATCGGCATCCACCGGATTTTCAAATTCCGGTTCCACGGGGATGCCGGTGACCTTGATGTAATCGCCCGGGAGCCCGAGGGCTTCCATGTGGATTTTGTCCTCCTCCTGCGCGACGAAATACCAGTCAAAAGCGCGGGTGATCCAGAAGGCATGGAAGTGGAAATCGGTGACGACGATGCCGAGGCGGGCGTCGAGTTTACCGTTGCCGATGAGCCAGGAGAGGACGCCGGCCGGCATGAAATGCGTGCAGAGGATGACGTCCGGGCGGAAATCCCTCACGAGGTTCATGAGGGGAAGCGCCTGCGGGATGTCGAGGGCCAGGCGGCCTTTGTCGGAAACCCATGGGTCGTCGCTCGACTCATACCACCAGCCCAGAAATTCCGGCAGCATGGTGGAGAGCTTGGCGTAGAGTTTCGAGTAGAGCTGCTTGTGGAGGAGATTCGTGTGATCCAGCGAGTCGTCCGAGAGGACCTCCTCGACATCTGGACGGCTGCGCATCACGCGGGCGAGGGCGTCGGCGGCTTTGACATGCCCGGAGCCGACCGACGCGGAAAGAATAAGAACCCGTTTTTTGCTCATGGATGAGCCAAACGATGCCGCATCCCGACCGCTTCCTCAAGCCCGTTGCTCAATATCTGGCGTTCGCCGTGGTCAGGGGGAAATCATCGGTTCGGAAAGGGGACGCCGGAAGGCCGGCGGTGTTCGTCAGGTTGCAGGTCGGATTGTCCGACCACGCGTAGCGGACGGCGACCGGGGCGGGGATTTTCTCTGACCAGACAATCACGCTGTCCCCATCGATTTTCGCATCCGCCCAGACCCATTTCCGATCTTCGCCACAAATCGCAAACCCCTCCAGCGGGCTGTCCGGGCTATTGCGCACCAAGGGGGCGGTTTCGCCGGTTTTGGATATGACGGTGAACGTGGGGGCGAGCGGAGCGGCGGTCAGGCCTTCCTCGGCCTTGTCGAACGAGAGCCGGATCTTATCGCCCTCGATTTTGACCGATTTCAAGACCGGGCCGGAGTCCGGGAGGGATTTGCCGTAGTCGTTGGCGAGCGCCAGGCGGGCGAGGCGTTCGCCGGCAACTTTTTTGTTGCGGGGATGGATGTCCCCCGATTCTCCGATGTCGATGAGCACGGCCTGGCCGGTGTGGGGAAGTTGGAGCGTTTGGTTTTGGGCCTCGCGGAGTTCCGCCCAGGCGCTTTCCCCTGGGTCGGTTTTTTTCGGCATGTAGTTGGCGAGCTGGCAGAAGTAGAACGGAAAATCCCCCTGCTGCCACACTTTCCGCCAGTCGGAGATCAATAGAGGAAAAGCTGTGTGGTATTGAAGGGCCCGGCCCGCATTGGCTTCGCCCTGATACCAAATCACACCGCGGATGGCGTAGGGGACGATGGGGTTGATCATTCCGTTGAACAGGAAAGAGGCCGTGTGTTGCGGCGTCGCAGCGGTCTTGGTGGGCACGGGAGCCGCAGCAAGCTGCCTGGGGCTCAGTTCGGGAAAGGAGACCTCCGCACCAGCGAAGGCCGTCACGTCGTTTGACGGTTTATCCTCGCGGGCATTCGCCGAGACCCATGCCGCCATTGTTTTGAGGTAGGAAGCTTTGGCCTCAGGATACGCGGCGAAGTCGGCCCAGAGGCGATTCGAGGCCTCTGAGAGTTCCGGGACTGTCTTCAAGGCCTCGGGACTGGTCCAGGCCTCCGAAGGGGTGCCGCCCCAGGATGTGTGGACGATGCCCACGGGAACCCGGAGCTCATTTTGGATTTTCCTGGCAAAGAAGTAGCCGACCGCAGTGAAGCTTCCGCTTGTCTCCGGTGAGGCAGCGAGCCACTGGCCCTCTGTGTCATCCAACGGGGAGGGGGAAACCGACTTTTTTACGGTAAACTGGCGCAGCATCGGGTTGGCTGACTCAGCGATTTCTTTGTCGGCATCGATTGTTTTTCTGAGCTCAAATTCCATGTTCGACTGGCCGGACGCCACCCAGACCTCACCCACCACGACATCGGATATCTTGAGCAGATTTTTTCCCTGGACCGTCATTTCAAAGGGGCCGGGGGCCGAGTCCTTGAGGTTGAGAACGAGCTTCCATTTTCCATCGTCCCCGGCCTTTGCGGTGGCTTTTGCTCCGGGCAGGCTGACGCTCACTTCCTCCCCGGGGTCTGCTTTTCCCCAAATCGGAACTTTCGCCGTTTTCTGCAGAACCATGTGATCGGAGATGATCGCCGGTAGCGTCACGTCCGCCTTGAGCGCGGGGAGAAAAACTGCAAATACCGGGATAAGGAGAAACTTGGGGAGGTGTTTCATCGTTTTCAGCTAACGAAACGCCATCCCGTGCGGCAATACATTCCTGAGTCGGCCCGATCATTTCTGGCAGTAAGCCGTCTGCCTGCGCGGGGCCGACAACGGATGGCCCCGGGGGTTGCGGATTTAGGGAACAGGGTTATCGTGGCGGCAGAATGAAAGCATCCATCCCGTTTGAAAAGTATTCCCGTCGCGAGAGTTTTGGCCTTGGTCTTGGAGCGTTGGCTGTGGCGCTCTTCGGCCCCTCATTCGTCCTTCGGGCTGAAAGCCCCGCGATTCCGCCAAGCCCTCCCGCTCCGGACGGGCCATTCACCCTGCCTCCGCTTCCCTACGCTACCGACGCCATGGAGCCGAACATCGATGCGCGGACGATGGAGATTCACCACGACAAGCACCACAAAGCCTACGTGGACAATGCCAACCGCCTCCTCGCAAAACTCCCCGAGCTTTCCAAGCTCTCACCCGAAGAGGTGATTCTTCAACTCGACAAGGCCCCGGAAGATGTTCGCGCGGGTCTCCTCAATAATGTCGGCGGCCACATCAACCACTCGTTCTTCTGGCTTCTCCTTGCACCCAACGCCGGAGGGGCACCCACAGGGGCTGTCGCCGACGCGATTACCAAATCTTTTGGCTCCTTCGAGGACTTTCAAAAACAATTCAACTCGGCCGCGATGAAGCGATTTGGCAGCGGATGGGCCTGGCTGGTGAAAAATAAGGATGGCACCTTGGCCGTCACATCCACCCCGAATCAGGACCCGCCCGTGCTGTCCGGACAGGTCCCGCTCATCGGCCTGGATGTCTGGGAACACGCCTACTACCTCAAATATCAGAACCGCCGCGCCGACTATGTCGTCAATTTTTGGAATTTGATCAACTGGGACTTCGTGAACAAGCAGTTTGAAAAGAAGGCCTGACCGAGCGAATTCCGGCCACTCGAGCGGCGGTCGCTGTTTTTCCGCGGGGCGGCCTTTCCTTCGCTTGCGTCGGATCGCAGAAGATGCCAGAGTCCCGCCGGTATGACACATTTCGCATCTCGTTTTTTGCTTCCGGCAGTTACTTCCCTTGTGGCGTTTGGCCTCGGGGCCTGCACGACGACAACGCCAACCGCAGGGGGGCGCTCGTCATTCACCTATGACCCGGCGGTCACGCAACCAACAAACCCATCGGCAGTGAAGGTGAAGCTCAGCACGGGTGCGCAACGGCTCTATGTGGTCGAGGGCGATAAGGTCCTGCTGGCAACGCCGGTATGTGTTGGCAAGCCCGGATCACTCACGCCGCACGGAAATTTCACCATCTACTCCAAGCAGGAGACGCGCCGCCGCGTGAGCAGTCCGGGCGCGGGATATCCGATGACCTACTGGATGGAATTTGCCCCGGCCTACGGGATGCATTGGGGGTTTGTGAAGCCTTACCCGGCAACCCATGGATGCGTCCGCATGCCTCTCAAGGCGGCACAAAAAACATTTGCCCTCGTCCGCACGGGGACGCCGCTCAACATCTCGACCAGCCAGCCCTGGGACAGTACGGTCGGAAAAAGCCTGCCGCGTCTGGACGACAGTCGCCTGCCGGATCCCCCGATGGCCTACCTCCTGAGCCCGCAGGTCTTTTCGGACGCCCGCCAGGGCAAAATGTGGAATTTCTAGCCGGGTCCGCGCAGGAGATTCGGCTCTCCCCATACAGGACCGATCCCGAACAAAAAGAAAAAGGCTCCCGGAACGGATTCCGGGAGCCCTTATTTACGGAGGGGAAAGTGGCGGGAAGGAGGCTTACTCGCCGTCGGAGCCGATCGCCTCGACCGGGCAGCCTTCCATGGCTTCTTTGCAGAGGGCCTCTTCTTCGGGGGTTTCGGGTTGCTTGTAGAGGTAGCTGTGCCCGCCATCGTCGTTGCGGGTGAAATTTGCGGGAGCAGTTTCGCGGCAGAGGTCGCAGTCGATGCACTGATCGTCGACGTAGAATTTTCCGTTCGCGTTTTCGCTGTATTTATTTGCAGAGTCGGCCATTTAAGTGAATGAGTGAGGGGCACAGGCTCGGGACTTTTTGCTAAGATTGCAATCGTTTTTTCCTAGCCTCTGCGATATTTTTCCGGCCCATGCAGACTGTTACCGAAATCCTTCCCCATGAGGGGCGTCACGTTATCCACCTGTTTTTTCAGGTTGAGCATGCGCATTGGAGTGGGCTGGATCCGCAGGAGCAGAGGGATGCAAAGACGGCGCTCGCCGGGCTGGTGAGTGAAATCCGTGCTCTTCCTGACACCCAGCTTCTGACCTTCAGCGTGGTGACGCCCAAGGCGGATGTGGGATTCATGCTGCTGACGCCGGATCTTCAGGTGGCCGACGAGCTTTCGAAGCGGTTGGCGCTGGCCCTGGGGGCGGGGGTGCTGACTCCGACGTTTAGCTGGTTATCGATGACCGAGCGCAGCGAATACACGACGAGCGAGCAGGAGTATTCGGCCTTGCTGGAAGCCGACGAGGGCCTGTCTCCCGGCTCCCCGCAGCATGCGGAAAAACTAGATGCCTTTCGCGCCCGCATGTCGAAATACCTCAAGGACCGCCTCCACCCGAACCTGCCCGACTGGCCGGTCGTTTGCTTCTACCCGATGTCCAAGCGGCGTGTCCCGGGGCAGAACTGGTATGCGCTGGGCTTTGATGAGCGGAAGAAACTCATGGGCGGCCACGCGAGGGTGGGTCGAACCTATGCGGGGCGTGTTCTCCAGCTGATCACGGGCTCTACGGGGCTTGATGACGGCGAATGGGGGGTGACCTTGTTTGCGCACACCACTTCGGAAATCAAAGCGATCATCTACGAGATGAGGTTTGACGAGGTCAGCGCTGTCTATGCCGATTTCGGTGAATTTTTTATCGGCATCCAGATGCCGTTGGACGCCCTCTACCGCCGTTTGTGCCTGTGAATCTGGACGAGAAGGTGGAGCGGGTGGGGGAGATCCTCCGCGAGAACGCTCCGGTGATCATTGCCTATTCGGGTGGAGTGGATAGCGCGTGCCTGCTTGCGCTGGCGATGCGGGCGATCCCT
>JBGSJQ010000003.1:0-13497 GCA_041741775.1 Terrimicrobiaceae bacterium
GCGACGCACGCGGCGCGATGATCGCCAACGCGCAAAACAAGTGCGGCGTGCCGGGCATCTGCACGCTCGCGGGGCAAGGCATCTTGCGGACGTTCCGCGTCACCGGAGATGCGCGCCTGTTGGACCTGCTGCGTGAGATCGCCCACGCCCTGCCACAGTTTCTCTCCCGCGAGGACCGCCCCATCCCCACGCGCATCACCTGGGCGCATCCGTTCGCGGAATTACCGGCTGGCTGGATGTGCGAGCGGGTAAACATCACCCCCTCCTGGGCGGAGCCGCTGGGCGAGCAGGCCGCGTATTCGTGCTGGTGCGAAGTGGCGATAATGCTGACCTGGTGCGATCTGCCGGGCGTCTATGCGCAGCCCGACACGGGCTTGGTGCGATGCCTGGACCATGTGCGCGCCGAGTGGGCGGACGAGGAGCGGACCGCTCTGCGAATCACCAATCCCACGGCGTTTCCGGCACGCGTGCGCGTGCAGGTCGAAACGGCGGCAAGGGCGCGGAGCGAGGTTCTGGCCGTCAACTACGCGGCCAAGCTGCCGCTCGTCGAAATGGCGCCGGGCGAGACCGTGGTCTGGCGGGCTTGACCGCGGTGCGCCCCATAAACCTAAAATTACCATATCGATGAATCCTCTGAACCCCGAAAAAGCTTTGTCCGTTGCGCAGCAACTGTGGGTTGAGCAAACCCTGTCTTCGCTTTCGATGAAAGACAAAATCGGGCATCTACTGATGCCATGGCTGCGCGATGATGATACAGAGAAGTGGGGCGCCATGATTCGTGAGTATCATCTGGGCTCGGTCTTTATCTCTCCACGTGCTGCCACCAAAACGCGTTCTTTTATTGCGGCTTTGCAGGAGCAAGCGGCTATTCCCTTATTAGTGGCGGCAGATATGGAGCAGGGCTACGCCTGCGAAGAAACCCCATCTGAATTCGACCTGAGATTGTCTTTTCCCTATCAACTGGCCTGCGGCTCGGCCAATCGTTCCGATCTGATGGAAGTCAAGGGGCAGGCGCTGGCGCGGAACGCCCGATCTGTCGGCATCCACTGGACTTTTTCGCCCTCAATCGATCTACTCGTGAACCTGAATAACCCCGAGACCAATGTGCGCGCCTTATCTGAGAATCCGCAAGTGGTTGACACACTAGCCAGGTCTTATCTCCGTGGCGTGCAGGGTGATGGGTTGCTCGCGGCCACCTGCAAGCATTTCCCCGGAGCTGGCGTCGACGACCGCGACCAGCATTTGTGCACCTCGATCATGCCCTACAGCGTGGATCAATGGGAGGAAAGCTACGGCAAGGTGTGGCGCTCCCTCATCGCATCGGGAGTGGCGACGATCATGCCGGGGCATATCGCCTTTCCCGCTTGGGAGAATCTGTCCCATGCACCATTGTCTGCGCTGCCCGCCACCCTCAGTTATTCGCAAATGAACGACTTACTTCGGGAGAAGCTCGGCTTCAAGGGGCTTATTGTATCGGACGCCGCGCCCATGGTTGGCCTGGCCTCGCGGGTAGTTAAGCCCCGAATGGCGCTGGAGTTCATACTTGCCGGCGGCGACACCTACCTTTTCAGCGAACCGGAACAAGATTTCCCAGCCCTACTCGCCGCGGTAAAAAGCGGCGAATTGACCGAAGAGCGGGTCGACGCATCGGTACGGCGTATTCTGGAATTGAAAGCCCGACTGGAGCTTTTTGTAGTCCAAACGATTCTGCCGCCCACCGATCACGAGCGTGCGGCATGGAAAAAAGCTGCCGCCGACATCGCCGAAGACGCGATCTGCCTGCACCGTAACGATGGTGCCCTACCCGTCGATCTGGCTCCCGGTGCGCGTGTGGCTACGATTACAATTTTCTGGAAAGAAGCGGGGCAGCGTTGTCCACCACTCACGGCGGTCGATGAAGAATTGCAGGCTAGAGGCTATGAGGTCGAGCACTTCGACAATCCTGATCACGAAGCGCTCGCCCGCATTGCCGGAGAATTTGACAAGGTCTTCGTCAATATTGAATCCATCGGACATTCCATCATGGGTGTCACTCGCCTCATCGGGCACATGGCCATGAGTTTCTGGCGTGGATTTTGGACAGACCATCCGGGCAAAGTAGTGTTTACTTCGTTTGGCAGCCCCGGGGTCTTCTATGAAATGCCCCACCTACCCAACATGCTGAGTGCCTTCAGCCCTGACCTACACATGCAGCGGGCCGCAGTGCGGGTGTGGATGGGAGAGACGACGGCTCATAGCCGTTCGCCGGTGCACATCCCCTACATCACCGAGGGCGACGGGGCTCAAACACCGAAGGTGCTGGGACAATCAAACTTGCCTGCAGAGATCAAAGCAGAATAGACTAAAAGGACGCCCACATTTTAAGGCTACGAAAACAATACCAAATAATTAGCCCCAATAGCTCATCGATACAACGGCTTTTCGTGCTTGGGCTACAAAAAAGTTAACATGGGAGCACTACACAGGGCTGTTAACGCTGTTATGCTATTTTTATGGGTGTCCTCAATTTTCCTTTTGTCGTGACGTTTCCCGGCCACCCCGAGTGCACGACGCTGACCTACCAACCCGAGCAAGTCTTATCGTTATCAAGCGAAGGTCTCCAAGACGGCTTCGTAAAAGAGGCCGCCGGAGATGTTTGACCAGTGGCAGCACTGGGGGAGTTCTTCGGTGACTTTGGTGGCGCCGCCGTGGGTGGATGGATAGACGCCTTCGTCGTAGTGTGCTTGGCCAAAGGGGCCTTGGCGGGCGGTGCGGGCGAAGCCGTCCATCCACTCGCGGGCGAGATCTTTGCGTCCCATCCTGACCAGTGCCAGGACGCACTGTGCGGGCCAGGCACCGAAGGCGCCGTTGTATTGGTGGTCGGCGCGGATGCCGCTCACGGCGGCGTCGGCATCGTGTGGCGAGAGCGCACGCACCCAGCCGGGGGTCTGTAGCTCGCGCTGGAAGAAGGTGATCATTTCGGCTTTGACCGAATCGGGCAGTTGATCGCCGATGCAGTAACCGACCATGCCGAAGTCCCAGCAGTGGCGCACCTCGGTTTTCGTTTTGCCGTCGGCATCAATGCAGCAAAAGTAGCCTTCGCCCTCGACATAGAGATGCCGGAGGAGTGCCTGCAGGAGTGCTTCGGCCTCGGCGCGGATGGCTGCGGCATCGTCGTCGCGCCCGAGTGCGGTGTAGATGTCGGACTGGCGATTGAGCATCCAAATGGCACCGGCATTGAGCGCGGCGACTACATGGGCGTAGGTGCTGACGCATTCGAGCAGTTCGGCCTTGGGGCCGTAGTCGGCCAGGCCGAGGGCATCGAGCTTGCGGCTGCGCCAGTCGAAGGCGAGGTCTTCGAAAATCTCAAGCAGGGTGCAGCGGCCCTTGTTGGTTTCCAGCGCTTTTTCGGTGAGCATTTCCGGAGTGGCACCTTCGACCTGCCAAAGGTTCCACGCGGTGTAGAAGCAATTGAAAATGTCGATGGTGTAGGGCCAGGCGTGACCGGAGAAATCGCCGCCTTGATTGGTGAGCAAGTTGATCTGGTTGTTGCTACGGATGTCGGCTCGGAGGATGATTTCAAGCTGCTTCCATGTCTGCGCGGTATCCATACGGGCGAGCAGGTGCCCAGCCAGTGACCAATCGTTGGGATAGACGCAGGCTTCGACCCGGCGCGGCATGGAGATGGAGTAAGTGGGACGGCCTTCGTTAGCGCGGAAAGTGCGCCGATTGGTGAGGGCGGTGAGAATGGCGCTGGCGGCGACCGGTGCCAGCGCTTCGGGCAGATCGGTGTCGGCAAGCTGGCCGCTGAGGGCGCCGCCTTGACTGAAGGCACTTTGCCAGAGATCCTGCCATTGTTGTTCTATGGCGTCGAAGCGGGCTTGCGGATCGGATAGAACGGCTTGCACGGTGTCGGCCGCTGCGACTGTGGGCTCCATGGCGAGCGCGAAGTGGAGCGTGAAGCACTCGCCGGGGGCGACGGTCGCTTGATACATGGCATCGCCGTTACGCGCCCAGCGATCCGGTGCGGGATGCAGTGCTTGCGCGTTGTAGGCCTCGCCCGCATGGCTGAGGGGGGTGCCGGGTGCCGCGCTTGGGTTTGGGTTTTCGCGGAAGAGACGACCGCAGTTGCCGATAGGCGTGATGGTCGGATACATGCCGCCCTGATCGTGAAGGTCGGTGACGGAGAGGGCGACGATGGGGATGCCCCAGAACCAGGGCTCCTTGCCGCGGTTGACGCAGCGGCCGGAGAGGCGCACCCCGAGTTCAAGTGGCTGCGCGGTGTCGCTTTGATTGGTGAGGGTGATCGCTTGAAGCACGGCTTGCTCGCCGGCGACCATGCTGAGGCGCGACTCAATCTGCCAGTGCTCGCGCTGGGTGCTGCGGGTGATCGCCCACGGGGTCCAACGGACGGTGGTGGGCACAAGGCTGGAGGAAAGGAACGCTCCATTGAGAGTCAGGTAGCAAGTCGATTCCTCCGAGCCGGAGACGGGAGGGAAGAGCACGTGGCGGATGGAGGTCGGGTCGGCCGAGGCTTGCAGGCTACCGAGGAAATTCGTCAGGCCGGGGCGCGACCACTCTTCGAGTGGGCGGTGCTCCATGCCCCATTGGGCATACCAGCTGAGGTCAAATTGGGAAAGTTTCATTGTGCTATTTTGGGTTTATTTAAAAATGTTGTTGGTGCAGCTGTTCGAGTGCCTCAACGGTGGCTGGGATGGACTGATGGCCTCGCAGGCAGGCGTGGACGGTGTCGCCGAGGGCTTCCTGGAATTCCGGCCAGCCCGCCAAACGAGGGCGGGTGTAGGCTTGCTGCAAGGTAGCGCAGGTGCCGCTAAGGAAGCCACCGGTGGCGGCGTCGCAAGCCGGATCGTTCCATGCCGCCTGATGCGCGGGTTGCCCACTGTTTTCCGTGTAGCGGGTGGACTGGACTTCGGCACCGCAGATCCATGCGGCGTAGCGAGCGGCTTCCGCCGGGTGGGCGCAGTTTGCGGAGATACCGAGTCCGGCGCCGCCCAGTAGCGCGCAGCCTGCTTCCGGGATGTTGGTAAATTTGAGTCGATGCGCTGATGGGGAACCTGCGCGGGAGTAGTCGGTGTAGCCGAAGGCGAGCGGACTATAGGCGACGGTTCCCTGCGCGCCGGACATGTGCTGGTAGAGTTGGATGGGGTTCCAGTTCAGGCAGTCGGGGTGGCTGAGGTCTTGCAGGCGGCAGAGTTTTTCGATGACTGTCGTAACCGTTTTACGTTTTATCCATTGGTCGGATACGGGGGCGTCTCCGAGTTGCGCGGCGAGCGTGAGAAAACTGCACAACGTGTCGGTGGGGCAAAGGGCGATGCCGATATGGAGGCCTGCGGGCTTTAAGGTCTCTGCAAGTTGAAAGACGGCTTCCCAGTTTTCAGGCAGCGGGCGGTTGCCGAGTTGGTCGGGACGGTAGGCGGCGACTTGGCAGGCGGCATCGATCGGGAGTGCCCACTGACGATCTTGGTAGTAATAGGAGCGGAAGCTGGTGGTATCATTGCCGAGTCGAAGGGCTGCCAGGGCTTCGCCACCCAGCGTGTTGTCGAAGGGCACGAGCGCGCCTTGCGCGGCTTCGCCTACGTGCGGGTGGTCGAGGATGATCAGGTCATAGCGGGCAGCGAGCTCACTGAGGCTCAGATCGCCAAAGTCTTTGAGCGAGCGCAACTCCCAACGCACACGGATGTCTTCGTAGGCAGCGCAGGCACGCAGGGGTGCGTAGCCTCGGGGGTGATCCCAGGTGATGCCGGTGAGCTCAGTCATGCATTTGCTTCCTTGCGCTGCCGTTCGCGCTCCAGGCTCTTCTGATAAAATTCCTGAACTTTGGATTGTCCGGCTTCAGAGCGGTAGAAGCGGCCGAGGGCTTCGTTTTCGATCGCCTGGGCGGCGGGGTTGAAGGCACCGACGGCGATTTGCGAAAGCTGCTTGAGCACGCGCAAGGCTTCGGGGGATTTATCGGCAAAGGTGGCGGCGAAGGCTTGGGTGTCTGCCTCGAAGCTTTCACTCGGGTAGATGTGGTTGATGCAGCCCCACTCGTGCATTTCTTGCGCGGTGACGGTGCGTCCGCTCATGAGGAGTTCGTTGGCGCGGTTGATGCCGAGCTTGCGCGGCAGGCGCTGGGTGCCGCCGCCTCCGGGGATGAGATGGAGCAGAATCTCGGGCAACCCCATCTTGCTATGTGCGGCGGCCACGATCATATCGCAAGCTAGGGCGATCTCCAGGCCGCCGCCGAAGGCGTAGCCATTGATGGCGGCGACGATGGGCTTGGTGTTGGCTTCCAGCGAGGCGTAGAGCGTGCGCCCGAGCGCCTGAAAGCTTTCAAATTCCGTCTGGGTTTGTTGCGCGTATTCGTTGATGTCGGCACCAGCCATGAAGGCTTTGCCGGCTCCGGTGAGGATGCCGGCGCGGGCGTCCGGATCGGTGTCGAGCCGTTGCACGGCGTGGATGATCTCCTCCATCATGCGCCGGTTCATGGCATTGAGCTGGGCGGGCCGATCGAAGGTGATGGTGGCGATCCGGTCGCTCACTTCGTATTTGAGATGTTGGTAATTCATGGGAAGAGATCGATTTTGGTGATGTGCCAAGCGCCCAAGTTGGCGCAGAAGAGTTCGTTTTCGCCGCGGAAGGCGATGTTGGTGGCGTGGTGAATACGGTCGGTGCTGTCGTCCTGGATGACCTTTTCCAGCTTGGCAGTGTCGAGATGGTAACGGTAGATGCGGCTGGGGTTGTAGATCGAAATCCACAGTGTGCCGTCGGGGGCGAAGGCAAGGCCGTCGGGCTCGTCATCAGGGAGTGAGAGGAGGCTTGCTTTGCGACCAGCCGAGCCGTCGCTCTGGATGGGAATGTAGCTGACTCCCGGCATGCGGCTCTCGACGAGATAGATGCCTGAGCCGTCAGGGTGCAGCGCCAGGCCATTGGCACAGATGCACGGTTCCTTCATCCACAAGATACTCTCGCCGCTATGGAGGTCGAAACGCCAGATGCCGGGGCCGTCGGGGCGGGTGTCGGAGACGTAGAGAAAGCGTTCGTCGGGAGAGAGCGCGGGGTAATTCGGAAGCTCGAGCGATTCGTCGCCGTCTTTGCCGTGGAGACGTTTGAGTTCCTTGCCTTGGTCGTCAAAAACGACGACGCATTGATGTTGCAAGTCGCAGACATAGATGCGCCGTTGCGAGTCCATACACAGCCCGAGGGCGAAGCCGCCCGAAGTCGCGAGTTCGGTTGCCTTGGAACCGTCCGGCTCGATGCGGTAGAGCTCGCCCGCTTCACCGCCGCACCAGATGGCACCATCGAGCGGATCGACCAGTAAACCTTCGGGGTGGTTCAGGCGATACGGCGAGCGGATGCCCCCGCAAAAGACGGAGGCGGACTCGGAGGGGAGGAGTGCTTGGTTGAACATAAGAATGGATTTACCACGGAGGCACGGAGGCACGGAGAGTTTTTTGAGTCGGTTATTTTTGGGGTCGTTTAAGTGTTTTGCCTCGAGACGCATCTCCTCCATGTCTCGGTGTCTCCAACGAAGCGGGTGGTTGAGTTTTTTCCCACGGTGAGGCTCTCAGAGGACGAGTCGTTTGATTCCGTCTTTTAAAACCGGCACATTAAAGTTCATCAAAAGTCCCACGCGGCACTTGGTCAGTCGCAGATACGTGAGTAGTTGCGCTTCAAAAATTGGAGCGAGTTCTCTGACCACTTTCAGCTCCACGATAACCTTATCACCGATGATGAGATCCAAGCGAAAATCGTCGTTCAGGAGCACACCTTTGTAATTCAACTCCAGCTTGACTTGCCGTTTGAAGGGTATGGCACGCTTTTCAAGTTCCACCGCCAAGCTCTTCTCGTAAATGCTTTCGACTAATCCCGGCCCCCAATAGCGATGCACTTCAATCGCAGCACCAATGATTTTATTTGTCAGCTCTTCCTCGATTAATTGATTAGTCATATTATTGGGTTCGTCTGGTGTTTGAATTCGTGTTGGCTCCTCTGTGTCTCGGTGCCTCCAGCGAAGCGGGTGGTTGAATTTTTACCACGGAGGCACGGAGACACAGAGAGTTTTTGAGTCGGATTCTTGTGATCTCCTCCGTGCCTCAGTGTCTCCAGCGTCAGCGGGTGGTGAAATGATTCCGTTAAACGTTTTCTACAGTAATAGTGTTCTTCGATTTGAGTGCTCCGATGGCTTCTTCACTCAGTCCGATTTCGCGGAGAATTTCTTCGCTGTGCTGGCCGGCGAGCGGGGCGGGACGGGTGATTTTTCCGGGAGTCGCGCTCATGCGGAACGGGATGTTGGTGACTTGAATTTTGCCTGCTTTGGGATGCTCGATCTCAGTGAAGGCCCCGAGGTGTTGCACCTGCGGGTCTTTGGCCACGTCCTTTTGCTCGAGCACGGCGGCGCACCAGATGTCGAGGGCGAGCATGATTTCCAGCCACTCATCGGTGGTCTTTCGCACGGTGTGGCTGGCGAGCACGTAGTAGATCTCGTCGCGCTGGTCGAAGAGCACCTGTGGGTCGTCGTAGCGGAGGAGGTCGTCGTCGCCGATGGCTGCGACGATCTTTTTCCACGGATTCATGGCAATGGAAATATGGCCGTTTTTGGTGGGATAAATCCCGAAGGGCGCGCCGTTGCCGGGGTGTGCGATGCCCGACTCGGGACGCTCGAAACTGCGCCCCATGTTTTGCACGGTGAAGAAATCCTGCATACAGAAGGCGAGCACGCTTTGCAGTAGGTTGACCTGAATCTCCTGCCCCTCGCCGGTGCGTTGCTTGTGGATGTAGGCGGCGAGCACGCTGTAAACAATGTGCAGGGCGCCGAGCTGGTCGCTGATGGCGGTGCCGATTGCGACGGGGCCGTCGGATCGCTTGCCGTTGGCGAGCGTCGCGCCGCTGAGGCCCTGCACCAGCAGATCCTGTCCGGGGCGCGTCACGTAGGGGCCGTCGGGTCCCCAACCGGTGGCCGAGCAATAGATGATGCCGGGGTTGATGGACTTCAAATCCTCATAACCGAGGCCGAGCTTGGCCATCACGCCGGGGCGGAAGTTTTCGACTACGATGTCGGCCTTTTCGGCTAGTTTCAGAATAATTTCTTTGGCTTCGGGATCTTTGAGGTTGATCGCGAGCGAGCGCTTGTTGCGGTTCCAAGGAAGAAAACAGGGGCTCTCGCCATCGCCGATCCATTCGTTGAAGAAAGTCATGGAGCGGTAGAGATCACCGCTGCCGGCTTTTTCGATTTTAATGACGTCAGCACCGAGGTCGCCCAGCATTTGGGTGGCATAGGGGCCTTGCAGAAGTTGAGTAAAGTCGAGGACGCGGATGTTTTCGAGGGCTTGTTGCATATGGGAAATTTCCAAATTTAGTCGCGGGGGAGCACGAGCAGGCCGCCATCGACGGTGAGGTCGATGCCGGTGACGAAGGAAGATTCGTCAGAGGCCAGGAAGACACAGGCACCGTTCACCTCGTCGGCCTCGCCCATGCGGCCGAGTGCGTGCATGCGTTGATACATTTCGTAGAGATCAGGCCCCTCCGTCTCCGCTCGTTTCTGGTTCATTGGTGTATCAATGGCTCCAGGGGAGATCGTATTAAAACGCACGCCCTGTTTGCCGTATTGGCCGGCTAGCTGGCGGGTGGCGGCTTTGATCGCGCCCTTGGCGGCGGCATAGGTCGTCCAATGATCCCACGAGCGCTCGCCTTGGACGGAGGCCATGTTGATGATGCTGCCTTTGCCCTGTTTCAGCATCGAAGGGAGGGCGTATTTGATGCCGCGAAAGACGCCGAGTAGATTGATGTTGAGCAGTGTGTTCCACTCCTCGTCGGAGTCGTCGGTGATGTCGCCCGGGATTGCGACGGCGGCGTTGTTGAGCAAGACATCGATGCGCCCGTATTTTTCGAGCACGGTGGCAAAGGCCGCCTGCATTTGTTCCGAGGAGCTGACATCGCAGGGCAGTGCGAGCGTTTCGTGTCCCAGCGCGCTGATCGCATCCGAAGCGGCGCGCAGCTTCGCTTCTCCCCGCGCCAGCATCGCGACGACGGCTCCCTCCTGAGCGAAGGCTTGTGAGACTTTTAGTCCGATGCCGTCGGAGGCACCCGTGATAACAGCGATTTTATTTTGGAGACGATTCATGGAACAAGATGATTAGAGATTGCTCCAGTGATGAAGGCAACCGATGATAATTTCACACAGTTGATTTTTAGTATGCGACGCGTGACACAGAAAGAATTGGCGAAAGCTCTTGGCCTCCATGTATCCACGGTGTCCAAGGCGCTGAAGGGAGACCCCGCGATTGCCCGGAAAACGGTGGAACGGGTAAGGCGCGAGGCGGAGAAGCTGGGCTTTGTGCCCGATCCGATGTTGTCCGCCCTGGCCTCGTATCGCCAACAACTCAAGCCGGAAGCCTACCACGCCACCATTGCGTGGGTTTACAATCATTCGCGCCGGGAGCCGATGGAGCGTTTTGCCGGCTATGCGGATTATTTTTCCGGGGCGCAGATGCGGGCGCGTGAGCTGGGCTATCGCCTGGAGGAATTCTGGGTGGGTTCAAAGTCAGGCGCAGCGGCGGCACTCGGGCTTGTGCTAGAAGCGCGGGGCATCCGGGGAGTCATTGTGGCTCCGCAGGCGACGCTTGAAAAAACCCTCCCCTTGCCATGGGAGCGCTATGCCTCGGTTGCGATCGGCTACACGCTGCGAGAGCCGGCGCTGGATCGCGTGACCAATGACCATTTTACGACAATGACGGAGCTACTGGAAACGCTGCATCGGCGCGGTTATCGGCGCATCGGTTGTTATCTATGGGAGACCGATAATGAGCGAATGGGGCGAAGGGCGCGTTCGGCCTTTCAGGCGGTCAGTCGTGAGTTCCAGAGCCGGGTGAAACTGTATCGCGAATTTCAAGCAGATACATTTCTTGATTGGGTATTGAAATATAAACTGGATGCGGTGGTTTGCCGGGGCACCGAACAGATGCAAGTGCTTCTTGATGCGGGATACCGTGTGCCTGAGCAAATAGGTCTGGCGGGCTATGCGCTCGATGCAAAAGAGGCAGGGCTCTCCGGCATGCAGCATAATAACAGCCGGATCGGCGCAGCCGCAGTCGAATGGGTCTCGGGGAAATCCCAGCGCTCGCAATTCGGCCTATCAGAGTGCCCGCAGCGACTCTTGATCACCAGTCAATGGCTGGAGAATGGAACCATCGTTTAACAAACGCTGCTGTTGCAGATGAAGGCCTCGATCTCGGAGACTATTGCGACAGGCTTAGGGTCTTCGGTGGTGACTGCTGCCACGCCACAAAACGGCACTTCATCCAGGGCCTGATCAGCGGAGAGGCCTTTGAAACCGTCGGTCTAGCTTTACCCCACCCTGACAATGGGCAAGGCCTGCTCCGTGCCCGTATCCAATCCGTGGATATCCACCGCGTGCACCCAAGCGCCTGACTCGCTCCGCTCGCGCTCCATCGCTCTCCCTGCACATCGATATTCCTCTGCGGGAGCCCCGTGCAAATAGACTCGGTAATCGCGCTGGCGAGGTAGTTCGGGTAGCGCGTGGTGGCGCGGTGAGATGGCGATCTCCAGCGAATTTGCATCGGCCTTCCACCCAAACGTGGTCAGTGCATAAGCGCCTCCGGCATGCGCCATGGTCAAACCGTCGTCTTCATACAAGTCGAACGTATCGCCGGTCATTCCCCCGGAAGCGAAATAGCAATGCACCTCCAGCTTCGTTGGCAGCGTGCCGACAGCTTGGGTATCAGGCTGTTTGACGAAGATAGTCCCGGCTTTGAAGAAATGCGGTGGAGCCAGAGTCCGGCCGGTCTCCAGCGAAACTGATGTCACGCCGTCACTCTCGATACGCTGGCCGGTCAACCCACAAATCCAAGTTCCCGGCGGCAGGATCGCGCTCGCACTTTCACCCTCCTCAAGAATGGGCGTGGCATAGAGGCGGTCCCCAATGAAGTAGCCATCCCAGATATCGAAGCCCGCCTCCCAAGCCGGAGCTTCCAATGGATTTGAGCGACACATGGGCAAGCCTGTTTGAGCCGACTCCCATGCCAGGGTATAGAGATACGGCACGAGACTGGTCCGCAGACTCAGGCTGGCGCGCGCCCCAGCCTGCACCGCCTCGCTGTATTTCCACGGCCGGCGCTCACTCTCACCCGCGCTATGCAAGCGACAGATCGGGCTCAACGCCCCAAATTGCAGCCAACGCAGATACAACATCTCGGGCAGGTTCTTGCCGCTATAGCCCATATGCCCGCCGATATCGTGCGTCACATACGACTGCCCGATGTGCCCGGCGCGCAGCAGGTATTCAACTGACGACTTCAACACCGGCCACTGGCAAAAGGTATCCCCCGTAAACTGAAAAGGATACCGGTGCGTGCCGAAGCCTGAACTGCGCGCCATCACCATTGGCCGCTCCTGCGGATACGTCCGCCGCGCGTGTGCTTGATACAGATGATTCGTCCAAGCCTGCGAATCGAGGTGCGGCGTGTCGCGCAGTCCGACCAATCCGTCCATCCACCAAAAATCCACGCCCTGCCGCTTCACCGGATCGTGCAAGACCTCCATGAACGCCCGCATATGCTGCTGGTTGTCCGAAAAGTAACAGTCCTTGTGAATCGCCTCGCCGCGTTCGCTCTGCACCGGCTTCGACTCCTCCGCGCCAATCCCCGCCGCCGCGAGAAAAGCCGGCGCCCGCGAATCCCCGGCCGGCAAGGTCTCCGGATGCAGATTCAAGGTCGTGTGAATCCCCCGCTCATCAAAGAAACGCAGCAGCCCCTCCGGATCGGAAATGTGCTCGGGATCCCAGTCCCAACCGTTCCATCCGAAGCGGTGCCATTCGAGATCCAACACGAGCACGGAAAGTGGCAGGCCCGCCTGCTCAAATGTCTCTACCGTCTCAATCAGCCCCGCCTGGTTGAACGTCGGATAACGCGAATACCACAGCCCGAGCGCATAACGCGGCAACATCGGCACCGCCCCGCACAATGCGCGATAATCCGCCAGCGCCCGCTTAAAATCCGTGCCGTAGCCAAAGAAATACCAGTCGCGCGCGCCCTCGCCCCCCGTCCGCCTCGCCAGCCAGTCCGTCGCCGGATCGATCAAAGGCGACTGTGAATCATCGAGCAAAAAAAACAACTGTGTGCAGAGACCCATCCTTTCTTCCCGTTTTCTGACCCTTATGGTTCGCTTTTACTAGTCCCACCTATGTCCACATTTCCCTTCCCCGCGCTGTCCGGTAATGCCCGCCTTGACGCTGCCACCAACGCCCACGGCCTTCGCCACGCCACCTTCGTCTCCTTCAATGATCCCGCCCACGACATCCCCGCCGCCCTCGGCCCGGTCGCCGACTTCGGTCGTTACCTCGCCACCGCCCGGATCAACCCCTGGAGCCTCGCGCCGCACTTCGGTGACAACGTCTCGGCCGTGCCCGACGAAACGGTCATGCTCCTCTGGGAAAAAACCGGCGGCGGTTACGGCGTGCTCATTCCACTCGTCCACGCCGGCCAACGCGCCTGGCTCGCC
>JBGSJQ010000004.1:0-61413 GCA_041741775.1 Terrimicrobiaceae bacterium
GCCTTGGCTTTTTCGGCATCGGCGGCGGCCTTTGCATCGGCATCGGCCTTGGCTTTTTCAGCATCGGCGGCGGCCTTTGCATCGGCATCGGCATCGGCCTTGGCTTTTTCGGCATCGGCGGCGGCCTTTGCGTCGGCATCAGCCTTGGCTTTTTCGGCATCGGCGGCGGCCTTTGCATCGGCGTCGGCCTTGGCTTTTTGGTCCGCCTCAGCTGCCGGATCCTCCACCACCCAGACGCTGAAGTGTTCGAGCTGAACCTCCAGAAGGTCGCCAGGAGCCACGACAACGGCTGGCGCGGTATCTCCGGTTTTAGGATTCTTCAGGATCATCATAGTTCCCACCGGTTTTCCAGAAAGAAAGGGAAGAACCAGACGAACGGGCTGGTCGAATTTGGTACCAGAGGGAAGCAGTTCGACCGAGCCATTCCCATCCGGAATGATCTGGATCTTGACGGCGGTTTTCAAAGCTCCCGGAGGAACAATCAGCGCGCTTCGGCCAGGTCCCTTGACGGTGCCCACGGTTCCATTGAAGGGATCGGCTGCTGAGGCCGGGGCTGGTGTGGCCGTGGGAGTCGCTTTGGTGACGGTGGTCGTCGTTGGGGTGGGTGACGCGAGGGCGATTTTGATTTTGGCATCGGCGGCTGCCTTGGCATCTGCAGCGGCTTTGGCATCGGCAGCGGCTTTGGCGTCGGCAGCGACCTTGGCGTCGGCAGCGGCTTTGGCCCTGGCATCTGATTCCGCTTTTAATTTCGCCACGTCCGCCTTCAGTTTCGCATCCGCATCCGCAGCCGCTTTTGCTTTTGCTGCCGCTGCCGCAGCGGCTCTGGCTTTGGCGTCGGCCTCCCCCTTCGCGCGGATCGCGTCCGACTCCCGCTTCAATTTGGCCACCTGCTCGCGCAAAGCAATCGCATCCTGCTCGGTTTTTCTCGCCTGGGCCCGGGCGATCGCCTCCGTTGCCAGACGGGCCTTAGCGGCCTGATCCTTGACTCTGAGCCGCTCGGCTTCCGCCCGAGCCTTGGCGGCTTTTTCAATGGCCGCAAAACGTACTGCCTCCGCCTTCATCCGAGCGGCCTCTTCGGTTGCTTTACGGGTTGCGGCCTGCGCAGCAGTGCCAGAAGTCCCGACGCGCTGGGCAACGGCGACCGCCGCCGTGGCTTTTTCAAAGCTGGCGCGCGCCCGGTCGGCATCCGCCTTCGCTTTATCGGCATCCGCCTTCGCTTTGTCTGCGTCGGCTTTTGCCTTTTCAGCATCTGCTTTGGCAAGATCGGCTTTGGCTTTCGCTTTTTCAGCGTCTGCTTGGGTTCTCGCGGCGGCCTCGGCCTTTAACTTTGCCACCTCGGCCTCCAGTGCCGCCTGCTTTTCTGCTGCGGCCTTCGTTTCGCCTTCCGCTTGCAAGGGTATTCCCTGACTCAGAGGCCTCGCCTCCACGTCGGGAACTGCGTGTGGATTTGCAACTATCTGTTCCTCAGGCGGTTTCCCACAACCCGTGAAAAATGCTGCAAGAACCGCAACGGGCAGACATCGAGATAAGAAGACCTTTCTCGATCTTGAAAAGAACTGGGCGGTTTGAGTGATAAGCGGAGCGCGATGGTTTTTCACAGGTTTGGGAAGAAGCGAATTGGAGCGGAAAACAAATCTCTGTTTAATTGACATGCGTCAATAATTTAAGTCCCTGCGGACGGTTGCGTTCATGGAACCAGTCGACGAAGGCATCGTGAAAGGGGCATCCCGGCGCGGAAGAAATCGAAATCGGCAGTGCCCGTCTTTTCACCTTCGATCCCCGGGTTTTGAATCCGCCTGACAGAGGGCGTAGGAAAGAGTGATCAAAGGCGGTGCGCTATCTGGCGGCACGGAGGCGGTCGAGGGTGTCCCGGGCCGCACCGGAGTCGAGTGCCTCGGCGGCGCGAGCCCATCCGGCAGCCAGATCCGGTGACTGGCCGGCCACGACGAGTGCGGCGGCGGCGTTGAGCTGAACGATTGTCCGCGCCCCATGCCGCAGGTTGCCGGCGACGATGTTCGAGATGATCCCGGCATTGTCGGCTGCGCTCCCCCCGGCAAGGTCCTCGGCTTGGATGCCATGGATTCCGAGACCGGCCGGGTCGATGACGAACTCCCGCATGGTGCCATTCTGCCAAGCGGTGACGCTGGTTGGTCCCAGCGGGGAGACCTCGTCGAATCCCGGCGATCCGTGGACCGCCCAGGCGGTGCGGCGGCCGAGGAGCTGAAATGCTTTTCCAAAGATCGGGAGCAGGGTCGGATCAAAGACGCCGGCAAGCTGGAACGAGGGACGGGCGGGGTTCAGGAGGGGGCCGAGCATGTTGAAGATGCTGGTCTCGCCCTGCGAAGCGAGGAACTGCCGCACCGGGGCTACCGCACGGAACGCCGGATGGTAGTTCGGTGCAAAAAGAAAGCAGCATCCTGCGGTGTCGAGCGCCGCCGCTGCCTGGCTGGGGCTGAGGTCCACCCGCACTCCAAGAGCGTCCAGCACGTCCGCTCCGCCGCTTTTTGAAGTCATCCCGCGGTTGCCGTGTTTGATGACCCGCACCCCGCAGGCGGCGACGACCAGCATGACGGCTGTGGATACATTGAACATCCCAGCTTTGTCGCCGCCGGTGCCGCAGACATCGATGCCCCCCTCGCCGGAGGCCGGGAAGGGAGTGGCTTTTGAGAGGAGGATTTCTACAAACTTGGCAATCTCCTCCGGAGTCTCCCCGCGGCGGTGAAGCGCGCGAAGGAAATCCGCACGTTCCGCGACGTCCCGGTCCTCGTCCAAGAGGCACTCGCAGGCGTGCGCAATCTCGTCCGTTGTCAGCGGCGAACCCTGCGCCACACGATCTGTCAGTGATTTCATGCGGGAAATCATGGGGAAATCTCCGGCCGTGGCAAGCCTTGGGGCCACAAACCGGATTTCCTTCCCCCGGCCGGTGGTGATCCGGGCAGCGGGCCGGAAAACAAACTCTTCCGTTTTTCGGCGATCCGGTTTTTACTCCCCCGCCATGACCGATCCCGAGGCCTACATCGCGCTGAACATGATCCGGCAGGTCGGCCCGGTCCGCGTGCGGCGGCTCCTGGCGGCATTCCGGTCGCCGGTCCGGGTTCTGGCGGCGACGGCAACCGAGCTGCAGCGCGTGGATGGCATTGGAGCCGACGTGGCGGCCTCGATTCGGGGCTGGGAGGAGCAGGTGGACCTCGGTGAAGAGATGCGTCTGGTGAAGGCATTTGGTGCCCAGGTTGTCACGATGGGCTGCGCGGATTATCCCGCCCTGCTTCGCGAGATCCATGACCCGCCGATCGTGCTCTACGTCTGGGGCAAACTGGAGGATCGCGACCGGCATGCCATCGGGGTCGTGGGGACGAGGAAACCCAGCCATTACGCCGCCGAGTGTGCCAAGAAGATGTCGTATCAGCTGGCCTACGCCGGGGTGACGGTCGTGAGCGGGCTGGCCCGGGGGATCGATACTGCTGCCCACCAGGGTGCCCTGGCGGCCAAGGGGCGCACGATTGCCGTGATCGGCAGCGGGTTCCTCTCGATCTACCCGCCGGAAAACCTGGCCCTTGCAGAAAAAATTGCCGGCTCGGGAGCGGTCGTCAGCGAGTTTTCAATGGCGGTCACCGCCGACCGGCAGACGTTTCCGATGCGGAACCGGATCATCAGCGGGTGCTCGTTCGGACTGCTCGTCGTGGAGGCCGGCCAGCGGAGCGGGGCCCTCATCAGCGCCAACCAGGCCGGTGAGCAGGGGCGCTCGATCTACGCCATTCCGGGCCGGATTGACCAGCCTGGGGCCATCGGTTCGAACCGGCTCATCCAGCAGGGGGCAAAGCTTGTGATGAGCGCGGCCGACATCCTTGACGACATGGGGATGCTTTTCGCCGAGACTCCGTCTTTGACCCCGGCCGCAGCTCCTGAGCTCGCCGGAAACGAGGCCGCCGTCTATCGTGCGCTCGGCGATGCAGAAACCCCCATCGATGAGGTCATTGCGAGAAGCGGGTTGCCAACGCACGCCGTCTCTTCTACGTTGCTCGCCCTCGAAATGAAGAATCTGGTCCGCCAATGCCCCGGGAGCCGGTTCGTCAAACTCCGCTGAATCCATGTCCAAATCTCTCGTCATCGCAGAAAAACCCAGCGTCGCCACCGATCTTGCCCGGGTGCTGGGCAAGATCCCAAAGAAGGATGATTACTTTGAGAACGACCAGTATATCGTCACGTCCGCCGTCGGTCACCTCGTTGAGCTTTGCCTGCCGAACGAGATGGACAAGAAGCGTGGCAAGTGGAGCTTTGCGAACCTCCCGATCATCCCCGACGAATTTGCCCTGAAGCCGATCGAAAAAAGCCAGTCCCGGTTCAACCTGATCAAGCGCCTCCTCAAGCGCAAGGACGTCACCGATGTCATCAACGCCTGCGACGCCGGCCGCGAGGGCGAGCTGATTTTTCATTATCTCGTCCAGCTTGCCGGCACCAACAAGCCAACCCGCCGGCTCTGGCTCCAGAGTATGACCCCGGAGGCGATCCGGGAGGGTTTCGCTTCGCTCAAGGAGGGCAGCGAGATGGTCCCGCTCTCCGAGGCCGCCGTCTGCCGAAGCGAAAGCGACTGGCTGGTCGGAATCAATGGCACCCGCGCCATGACCGCTTTTAACTCGAAAGGCGGCGGATTCCAGCTCACGCCCGTCGGCCGCGTGCAGACCCCGACGCTGGCGATCCTGGCCGAGCGCGAGGAGAAGATCCGCAGCTTCCAGGCCCGGCCGTATTTCGAGGTGCATGCCGACTTCGGAGTGCAGGCCGGCAGCTACCATGGGCGCTGGTTCGTGGAGGGTTTCAAAAAAGGTGGGGATGAAGACGCGAAGGCCGAGCGGATCTGGGACCGTGCGGCCGCCGATGCGATCGTGTCGAAATGCCAGGGCAAGCCCGGCGCGATTTCCGAAGAGAAAAAGCCAACAAGCCAGATCGCGCCCCAGCTCTACGACCTGACGACCCTCCAGCGCGAGGCGAACTCCCGGTTCGGCCTCAGCGCGAAGCGCACGCTCCAGATTGCCCAGGCCCTCTACGAGCGCCACAAGGTCCTGACCTACCCCAGGACCGATTCCCGCTACCTCCCCGAGGACAATCTCGGGAATGTGAAAGCCGCCTTCACAAAACTTGAGGCCCCCGACCTTTCCTCCCACGCCAGCCATGCCCTCGCGCAGGGATGGGTGCGCCCGAACAAGCGCATCTTTAACAACGCCAAGGTCACCGACCACCACGCCATCATCCCGACCGGCGTCTCGACCAAGTCCCTCGATGACTTCGAGCTGAAGGTCTATGACATGGTCGCCCGCCGTTTCGTCGCGGTCTTCTATCCACCGGCCCAATTCGAAGTCACGACCCGGATCACCCGCGTCGAGGGCGAGGCGTTCAAGACGGACGGAAAAATCATCACCGATCCCGGCTGGATGGCGGTCTATGGCAAGCAGGCCGCCGGCGGGGAGGACGATGGCGTTTGCCCGGTCGTGCCCGGCGAGCCAGCCCACACCGAGGCCATTGAGGTCCGGGAGAACGAGACCAAACCGCCGCCGCGCTTCAACGAATCCACGCTGCTCTCCGCGATGGAGGGCGCTGGCAAACTGGTCGAAGACGAGGAGCTTCGCGAGGCCATGAGCCAGCGCGGGCTCGGCACACCCGCGACACGTGCCCAGATCATCGAAGGCCTCATTCTCGACGGATACCTGCTCCGCCAAGGACGCGACCTCATCACCACTTCCAAGGGACTCGCCCTCATCACCCTCCTCCGCGGACTCGGCGTCCAGGCGCTCACCTCGCCCGAAATGACCGGCGACTGGGAGCACAAGCTCAAGCAGATGGAAACCGGCCAGATGTCCCGCCCCCTCTTCATGCAGGAGATCCGGGCCTTCACCAACGACATCGTCGAGAAGGCAAAAAATTTCACCGGCGATACGGTTGACGGAAACTACGAACCCCTCAACGTCACCTGCCCGAAGTGCGGGCAGGTCGGATTTGAGGAGTCCTTCAAAGCCTTCGAGTGCGGAGCGAAGTGCGGGGCCATCGTCTGGAAGAATATGGCCGGGCGCCAGTTCGAACGCGAAGAGGTTCAGGCCCTTCTCGAAACCGGCCGCACCGCCGAGCTGGAAGGATTCCGCAGCAAGCTCGGACGCCCGTTCAAGGCGGTCGTCAAACTCGATGCCGGCACCGAATTCAAGCAGGGCTTCGACTTCGGCGACTCCGCCGACTCCGCGCAAAAGCTGGATTTTTCCGTCCTGCCGGTCCTTGCCAAATGCCCCTGCTGCGAGACGGGCACGATCCATGACACCGGCATCTCCTGGCAGTGCAGCAACACCCCTGCCTGCAAGTTCCGCATGGGCAAATCGCTGTGCCAGCGCGAAGTCCCGCGCGAACAGGTCGAGAAGATGCTCCTATCCGGCAAGACCGACCTCATCCCGCGATTCATCTCGAAAAAAGGACGCCCGTTCTCCGCCTTCCTCTCGCTCGACACCAAGACCGGAAAGGTCGGCTTCGAGTTCGAGGAGCGCAAGCCGGCCGCCAAGAAAACCGCCCGCACCCGCTCAAGCGCCAAAGCGGCTTAGGGGCCGCCTACCGTTCACAGAAGTGGCATCGGCATCCTGCCGATGCGTTGATTGCCGACGCATCGGCAGGATGCCCATGCCACTCTTCACTGCAAAGGGAACAGTATGGGATTGGCTGCCGGACGAGGCTGGCTATCCCCGCTGCGTCCCGAGGGTGTCGCCCTCCGGGTTGCCGCCGGATTCCGAAATCAGTCGGCGCTCGACATCACCCGGGGAGCCTGTTCCGCGGGCCAGCAATTGATAACCGACCGGAATAATGAAGAGGGTCAAAAAGGTCGCCAGGGTGATGCCGCAAAGCACCACGATGCCGATCACCGAGCGGGTCTCCGCGCCGGCTCCAAAAGCAAAAATCAAGGGAAGCGTCCCGGCGGCCGTCGTGATGCCCGTCATCAAGATTGGCCGCAGGCGAACCCTTGCCGCCTCCGTGAGGGCCTCTCCGAAGGGGCGTCCGGCATCGCGCAATTGATTCGCAAACTCCACGATCAGGATTCCGTTTTTTGCCGCCAGACCCACCAGCATGATCAGGCCGATCTGCGTATAGAGGTTGAGGGTTCCCCCGCTGAAAAAGAGCCCCAACAGGCCACCCAGCATCGCGAGTGGCACGGTGAGCAGGATCACAAAAGGGTGCACGTAGCTTTCAAACTGCGCGGCCAGAACCAGAAACACCACCACCAGCCCGAGCAAGAAAACGAACAGCAGGGAGCTTTCGGAATCCATCAGGTCCTTCGACTGGCCCTTGTAATCAATGATTGCCGCGGCCGGCAGGTTTTCCCTGGCCAGACGGTTCAGGTGCTCAATGGCCGTTCCGAGCGGGAGTCCGTCCGCCAAATTCGCCTCAATGGTGAGGGCGCGCACGCGGTTGAAGCGGTTCAACGAGCTGGAATCGGCAAATTCCTGAATCGACACCACGTTGGAAAGCGGGATCAACTCCCCGGATCGCTCCGAACGAACGTAGAGGTTCTCGAGGCTGGAGGGGGTTCGCTGGCGGTCCCGCTCGCCCTCCAGGATCACGTCGTATTCCTCCCCGTTTTCGATGAATGTGGTGACCCGGCGGGAGCCGAGCATGGTCTCGAGTGTTCGGCCGATCGAGCTCACCGTCACGCCGAGTTCCGCCGCGCGGTCGTAGTCAATCTTCACGCCGATCTGGGGTTTAGTCTCCTTGTAGTCCCAGTCGATTCCCTCGAAGCCGGGGTTGTCCTCCCGGATTTTTGCGAGGAGGATGTCGCGCCACTCCGCGAGCTCCTCGTAGGTGCCGCCGCCGAGAACGAATTGCACGGGTTTCTGGATGCGGGCACCGAATCCCTGGCGCATGACCGGGAAGGCGCGCACGCCGGGCAGGTCGGAAAGCTTGGCGCGGACCTCATCCATAATCTTCCAGGCCGAGCGGCGCTTGACCCAGTCTTCGAGAACGAAGATGACGATGCCCGAGTTGAAGCTGGCAATGGTTCCGAATGCTCGCGGGCTGCGGACGAGCAAGCGGATCGCCTCGCCGTTTTCGACATACGGCATCAGGCGGCGCTCGATCTCGTCCATGTATTCTTCCATGTAGGTGAACGACGCGCCTTCCGGGCCGTTGACCAGGACAAAGAAGGCCCCCCGGTCTTCTTTGGGAGCGTATTCCGAAGGGATGTGGCGGAGCAGCCACCACGAAGCGCCGATCATCAAAACAAAAATCGCCGCGGTCACAAGTGCATGGCGCAGCACCCAGGCCAGAAGCCCGGCGTAGGAGCGCTGGGTCGCTGCGACCAGCCGGTCCACCGAAGCGGTGAGGATGTTGCGCCCGGATTTTTTCTTCAGAATCTTGGAGGCCAGCATCGGCGAAAGGGTCAGTGCGACCACGCTGGAAAACGCCACCGCCGCCGAGATCGTGAGAGCGAACTCCGAGAAGAGACGCCCGATGTCCCCTCCGAGAAACGCGATGGGAACAAAGACGGCGATGAGAACAAGCGTGGTCGCCACCACGGCAAATCCGACCTGTCGCGTTCCGCGATACGCAGCCACGAGGGGCGTTTCTCCCTCCTCCTCGATGCGCCGGACAATATTTTCCAGCACGACAATCGCGTCGTCCACCACCATGCCGATGGCCAGGACCAGCGCCAGCAGGGTGAGAAGGTTCACAGAGAACCCCAGCACATACAACACCGTGAATGTGGCGATCACCGAGACGGGGACTGTGACGGCCGGCACGAGGGTCGCGCGTGCGCTTCCAAGGAACAGGTAAATGACGAGCACCACGAGGGCGATGGCAATACCGAGGGTGAAATACACCTCGCGGATCGCGCCCTCCACGAAGATGGAGGTGTCGTAGCTCTGCTTGATCTGCATCCCGTCGGGCAAATCTTTATTCAGCAGCGCCGCCTGGGCCTTTGCCGCGCGGGCGACTTCGATCGTGTTGGCTGTGGACTGTTTGATGATGCCGAGGCCGACCATCGGCACGCCATTCCCGCGGAAGAGGGTGCGGGTCTCGGCCGGTTCCTTCTCCACCCGTGCGACATCCCCCAGTCGCACCAGGTAGCCGTCCGTGCCTTTCGCCAGCACCAGCTTCTCAAAATCTTCCGGCTTGTGGAACGCCCGCTCCAGCCGCACCGTGAACTGGCGGTCCTGCGACTCGATGCTCCCGGCCGGCAACTCCACATTTTCGGACCGCAGCGCGGTTTCGACATCGCTGACGGTGAGTCCGCGTGCCGCAAGCTCCTTGCGGTCGATCCAGATCCGCATGGAATACGTCTGCGCTCCGCCCACACGAACCCGCGCGACCCCGTCGAGAACGGAAAAGCGATCGACAAGGTAGCGCTCGGCGTAGTCGGTGAGCTCCGGCACGCTCATGCCCGGGCTGGTCAGGTTCAGCCACATGATCACATCCTCATTGGAGTCCACCTTTTGAATCTCCGGCGGGTCGGCCTCATCGGGGAGGTCATCAAGGATGCCGGAGACCCGGTCCCGGATGTCATTCGCCGCCGCGTCCACGTCCCGACCGACGCGGAACTCCACGGTCACCACGGACTTCCCGTCCTCGCTGACTGACTCAACAAAATCGATCCCCTCGACCCCTGCGATCCGCTCTTCTATGAGCTCGGTGATCCGCGTTTCCACCACATTGGCCGAAGCCCCGGGATAGGTCGTCTCCACCGAAACGACAGGCGGGTCGATATCCGGGTATTCGCGCAGGGGAAGCCGCAAAAACGAAATCAGCCCAAAGGCAATGAGCAGCAGGGACACCACGGACGCGAAGACCGGGCGCTTGATGGAGAGATCGGAGAGGATCATTTGGCGTCCGCAGCAGGGGTTTCCGCTCCTTCGCGACGGGCCACGGTGACCGGGCTGCCGTCGATGACCTTGAAGGCTCCATCGGTGATCACCGTCTGTCCCGACTCGATGCCGGAGACAATTTCCACCTTCCCCTCGCGGCGCCCTCCTGTCTGCACCTCGCGCCTGCGGGCGGTATTGCCCTCATCCACCACCATCACAAAGGCCTTGCCGCCCACCGGAAGAATGGCCCCCTCCGGGATCAGGACGGCCTGGCGCGGGTTGCTGCTCAGTTCCACCGTCATGAGCAGCCCGGGCTTCAGGAGCTTGTCCGGATTGGGAAGCAGGGCGCGCACCACGACCGTGCGGGTCACGGGATCCACCCGGCTGGAGAGGCTTTGGATCTCGCCCTCAAAAGCTCTCTCCTCGAAGGCCCGCGCGCGGGCGGTGACCTTGGTTCCCGGAGACACCGAGGCCAGAAAGGAACTCGGAATCGAGAAGTCCAGCTTCATCACGCTGTCATCATCGATGGTCGTGATCAAATCCCCCGGCCGCACCAGAGCTCCGACGCTGATATTTCTCAAGCCGACCACCCCGTCAAACGGAGCCGAAATCACCAGGTCGGCGATGCGGGATTCGATGGCGGACAGGCGCGCTTGGGCTGTCTGCCAGACCCTGCGGGCCTCATCGAGCGAGGAGACGGACGACGCTCCGCGCCCGGCGAGCTGCTTGGCGCGGTCGTATTGCAAGCCAGCCTCCTTCGCTGTTGCGCGGGCTTCGGTGAGCAGGGCGTCCTCCTCGGCTCCGGTCATTTTCACCAGCACGGTCCCTTTTTTGACCCGCTGACCATCGCTGAAGCCGATGTCGACCACTGTTTCTGTCACGCTGGCTGTCAGATCGACCGATTCATTGGCCTTGAGCGTGCCAAGGGCCTCGATCTTGTCGGAGAATGGCTTCTGCTGTGCTTCAGCCACCACGACTTGGGGCGCTGGTTGCTGCGCGTGAATTTTTTCATACGCCCCCGCAAGACCGCACAACGCAAGCAGGACCGCCACCCGGCGGCCCGTCATTCGCCTCCCCAAAGCCATTTGCAATATCATCCGGCGACCATAGCACATCCCGCCGATCTTTCCACACGGGCAAGGCAGGAGGGGGGGGCGGTTCCGCCCAGTCCGGCTTCGTTTGTGGGAGGACAAGGCGGTCGCCCTCTGGCTTTTTTTATGGAGAAGCCTTTGCGGGGCGCGTGATCCAGCCTTTGGACGAGAGCCCCTTCTGGAACGCCTCCAGCGCGGAGGGGGAGGAGTTGATGCGGAGATTGCTGAAGGATCCGTCATCGTTCTGCCAGCGCTCGTGCCAGTAGATGGCCGCGCGGATGCGCGGGTAGCCGGGGATCTCGGCAAAAGCGTCGCGGAACCATTTCGCCTTGTCGCCGGACTTCGGAAAATCACCCACACCGAACTCGGCTAGCATCACTGGCTTGTCGGGGTCGAGCGCGGTGATCTCCTCGTAGGGCCAGGAGAGGAGGTCATGGAAATCCGCCCAGTTTCCCTCGTTGCGGAACTGCTTGCCATAGACGCTGAGGCCGAGCCAGTCCACGTAGGCGGGGCCGGGATAGTAGGCCGCCATGAGATTCCAGTCGTCGTTGATGGCCGGGAAGGCGTTCACGTGGAAGACCCAAAGGATATTCGTCGCGCCGCGCGCCCGCACCCGGTCCACCACGTAGCGCCAGGCTTTTTTGAAGACCTCGCTCCCGCCATTTTCCCCTCCGTAAAAAACGCCGGACCACGGAAACCAGTCGCCATTCATCTCATTGCAGAACGAAACGAAAAACGGCTTGCCGAAGGCCTTGGCTCCGTCCGCCCACCTGTCGATGTAGGCATCCCATTTTCCGGCCAGAATCCCCGTGAGCGAGAACCGGTCGGGGCCTTTCTCCTCGGTATAGGGTTTGTCCCACGGTGACCAGTAAATCATGGGAATGGCTCCGTGCCGCGAGATGAGCGCGAGGTTTTTTGTGGGGAACGTCTGCTCTCCCCAGTAGCTGGACGAGGCGATGATGACAGGAAGCTTGCCAGCGAGGCCTTCAAACTTCTCAATCCCCTCGAGCGTTACGTGGTCCTCGGTTTCCCCGAAATCCATGTAGGCACCGAAGCTCACGCCAGGGGAGCCCGTGAGCAGGCGGCTTGGAGAAACGGCAAAGGCCAGCGAGGCCGAGGCCAGGAGGGTGAGGGCGGCACGGATCATGGCAGTTCGACCGAGCCTGTGCGATGAAGTTTTCCCCAGCCCACCCAGGCCCCCCGCATGGCATGGAGGAGCGATTTCCAGACCACGTAACTCAGAAGAGGGCGGTAGAGAAAACGCTGCGGGATGATGCGCAGGGCCTCGCGCAGTGGCAGTCCCTCCATCGCCACCGCCGCCCCGGCCATGGCGAGGTCACAGATGAGAAACCCAAGGAAGTAGGGCAGCACGTCCATGGCATGACCGAAGAAGAGCGACTGAAGGAACAGGAGGTCAATGAAAGGCGAAAGCGCGACAAGGGCGACTTGAAAGAACCAGATGCCGGGCAGGCTGAACCAGGCCAGAGCCTTAAACCGCGGGTTGAACGTCATGTCCCGGTGCTTCCAGACGCATTGCATCGTTCCATACGCCCAGCGAAACCTTTGTCGGGCGAGCGCTTGGAACGTCTCGGGGGCCTCCGTATGCGCAACGGCGTCCGGAGCATATTCCACGCGGTAGCCAGCCCGGTGAATCGCGAGGGTCAGGTCGGTATCCTCCGCCAGGGTGTCGAACGAAAATCCGCCGGCAGCCGTGATCGCCTCCCTCCGGATCGCGCTGATCGCCCCCGGCGCGACCGTGATGCAGTTCCAGACCGCAAAGGCCCTTCGGTCGAGGTTGAAGCCGCTCACGTATTCCAAATCCTGGCAGCGCGCGAGGAAGGTGCGCCGATTGCCCACGCGCGCATGGCCCGAGACGGCTCCCACTTCCGGGCCGGAAAAAGCTGAGACCAGGCACCGCAAGGCATCGGGCTCGAACTGCGTGTCGGCATCCGCAAAAACCAGGATTTCGCCCGACGTTCTGGCGACGCCGTTTCGCAAGGCATGGGCTTTGCCGGCGTTTGGCTGGGTGACGAGGCGGACTCGGGGATCGGGAATCGCGCGGACGGCCGCAGCGGTTCCGTCGGTCGAGCCATCATCCACAACAAGAATGTCCAGAGGGCCCGCGTAGTCGGAAGCCAGAAGTGAGTGCAGGGTTTTTGCGATCACGGTTTCCTCATTGTGGGCCGGCACAATGACGGAGACCGGCGGCCAGGGGCCTTCGGTGCGGGGAGGCTTCGGCTCGTGTAGGCGGGCGAGGGCAATGACCAGAATCGTGCGGATCAGGACCAGGACTGTCGCAACAGAGAGAAACCCCCAGAGCACATCCTGTGCAAGGTGGAGAAAGCGAAAACCGAACCCGCTGGCAAAAAAATTCATGGCATCCCGGCCCGGGGGGAGGGCGGGCATGATGGTGTTTTCGTCAACACCGAGGAGTCCGGCGATCGTCGTGATCTCGTCGCCGCGCTCCTTGAGATAATCGAGGAGGGCCGGCAGAGCGGCGACGGTGGAGCTGCGGTCGCCGCCTCCGTCATGCAGCAGGAGGATGTTTCCCTGCTCACGGGCCGACTGGATCCGCTTCAGGAGTGCTGCCGGATCGGGCTTCTGCCAGTCCCGGGGATCCACGTTCTCGAGAACGGTGAGATAACCGAGATCACCGGCCAACTTGATGGGAACGAGCTCTGCTGCGTCGGTGGGATGAGCGTCGGCATCGTAGGGCGGACGGAAAAGGATGGTCGATTTGCCGGTGAGCGACTCGATGAGGCGCTCGGTGGCATTGAGTTCGAGGCGAATCAAGGGGGCGGGCTTGATGGCGAGATTCGGGTGAGTGAACGAATGGTTTCCGATCTCGTTCCCCTCGGCCACAATGCGCCGGATGAGGTCCGGGTTGCGTTCGGCTTCGCTCCCGACAACAAAGAATGTCGCCTTCACCCCGCGGGCCTTGAGGATGTCAAGGATGGCCGGCGTCCACTCCGGGTCCGGCCCGTCGTCGAATGTGATAGCCACCTTGTCCGGGTCCCGCCCTCCCTGGCGGAAGAGCGTGGGGAACGAGGGCGGGCGGTTGTATTCGCTGGTGATCAAACCTGAGGGGTCCACAGAGAAGGAGCGCTGCCCATCAAAGGCCGTAGGATCCAGGCTCACGATCTCCCCCTGACCGATGCCGCAAATCGAAGGGCCAGTCGGGATTGTTGTCGGCAGGGATTTGGCGGTGACGTGATCGCCGGATAGTAAGACCTGCCAGATCCCCGGATCCTCCAAACCAAGGCGGTTGATGGCCACGCCCTCGAGCCCGGCCGCACGGACCGCATTCCACTGGTTGGCGAAGGTGGAGGCGTCCAGAAACCAGACCTCGTGGGCCAGCCCACGGTGGAAGTAGGAGAAGGTGGGGTTGAAATCCGGGGCCTCGCTTCGGAATCCTGAGCATCCGGCATTTCCCGCGCGGCTCATGGCATCCGCAAAAGAGATCGGAGTGGCTTCCGAACTGCCCTCAGGCCAATCTTCGCCGCCGCACCCGAGGGAGGCAATCCATTGGGCCGGGTTTCCCTGGCTTGTAACCACGCCCAGCCAGCCGGTGAACCAATTTTGTGATGCCAGCGGCCCAGCGGGATCGGTCTCCCCATTTTCGTCATGAAGAAGGGCGACAAAGCGATCAACATGCGGGGAGAGCCGCTCGAAATCCCAATTCTGAAAGTTGGCATCCACCGGGATTGAGAGCCATGTCTCCAGCCCGTGGGCATGCAGCCCATCGGCAATGGTCACGATGAGTGCGCTGAGCTCGCCTGCCTCACCCTGATCCACGTCCTCCCAGTCGAGCACCACCCCCTGCGCATTGATAGAGGTTAGCTTTTCGAGGAGCTTTTCGACGAACGCCTGTTGGGCATCGGGCCCGGCCTGTGCGAGGGCCTCGACCGCCTCGGGCACACGGCGGCTGCCGTCCAGGTTGCTCAGCACAGGCAATAACCGGAATGCGCGATCCTCGGGCAGGCGATCAATCGCCGCATCCTCGTCCTCGCTCAAACCCCCAGTAAAATTGGTATAAGACAGCCACTCGGGGCAGACGTGGGTGAGAAGTTGGCCGTTCGCCTGCAAGGATCGGAAGGCCGAGGCATCCCATCCGGAGAAAAATGCCGCGCGGATCCCGCTTCGGGAAACGGACGCCGGGGGCGGCTTCGAGGCTCGACTGGGACGTGCCTCCATCGTTTGGAGTGCCCGGTCGCTTTCGCTGTCAGCCTGCGCTGCCGGGTGGTGCTGGTATGCCGCCATCTGGCGCTTCAGGTCCTTAAACGAATCCGGCACGACCAGCCTCGGTGCAACCAGAAGAGAGTTCAGGAAAAGGATCAGAGCCACAGACAGGACGACCAAGGCCGCCGCCGACACCCGCTTAAAAATTCCCCAGCGCCGCCCGCCGGTGTCATGAAAAATGAATTCGCTTTTGCGCATGGAGATCGACCGGGATTCCGGTCCGATACAGCCGTCAACCTACGTGAACCTGCGCCAATTTCAATAGCACAAAAATTTCCGGAGGAAGAAGCGGACAAGCCAAAATCGGGGAGGAATCCGGCTTTTCAAACTTGCTCGCCTGTTCAAAGCTGGTCCGCAATGCCTACTTCTCCGTCGATGAATGCAGCGCCGTGGACTCCGGAGATCGTGATCGTCGGGGGAGGGGCCGCCGGATATTTTGCCGCAATTTCTGCGGCGGAGGTCAATCCGGGTGCGCGGGTGACGATTCTCGAGCGCTCCAGTGCGGTGCTGGCCAAGGTGCGGATTTCCGGGGGAGGGCGGTGCAATGTGACCCACGCGTGCTTCGATCCGCGCCTCCTGGCTGAGCGGTATCCCCGCGGGGGGAGGGCGCTCATTGGGCCATTCACACGCTTCGGGCCACAGGAAACCATCGGGTGGTTTCAATCTCGCGGCGTGACGCTCAAAACCGAAGCCGACGGCCGCATGTTTCCCATCACCGATTCCTCCTCGACGATTGTGGACGCTCTGGAGCAGGCGGCGCGGCAGGGAGGGGTGCAGGTGGAAAAGTCCACCGGGGTCGTTGGGGTGGCCCGGACCAGTAGCGGCGGATTTGAATTACAACTCGCGGATGGCACGAGTCGGTCTTGCGACCGGCTCATCTGGGCCGCGGGCGGTTCGAAGCCGGGAAGGCATCCGCTCGAAGGTCTGGGCCACTCCGCCATCCCGCCGGTTCCGTCGCTTTTCACGTTTCACGTGGATCTTCCCTGGCTGCGCGAACTGCCCGGCGTGTCGATTGATCCGGCACAAGTTTCCGTTCCGGACACGAAGCTGTTGCAAACCGGCCCCCTGCTGATCACTCACACGGGGGTGAGCGGTCCAGCCATTCTTCGCCTGTCGGCTTGGGGTGCCCGCCTTCTACACGAGCGAAACTACCGCTTCGATCTGCACGTCAACTGGCTTCCTGATTTCCCGGTGGAGAAAGTGAAAGCCGACATCCAATCGCGCAGGCTGAGCGACGGAGGTCAGGCGGTCCGGAAGGCCCGGTGGGCACCCATTCCTGCCCGGCTTTGGGAGCAGCTCGTGGGCCTGGCTGGCATCCCTCCCGAAGTCAATTGGTCCAAGCTGCCGAGGGAACAAGCAGCGAGCCTTGTCGCCGTGCTGACCCGGACGGTTCTGCCTGTCACGGGAAAAAGCCTGAATAAGGAAGAGTTTGTCACATGCGGAGGAATCCCTCTCGCCGAGGTGCGATTTCCCAACATGGAGAGCCGGATCGCGCCCGGGGTATTTTTTGCCGGGGAAGCACTCGATATTGACGGCGTCACCGGCGGGTTCAATTTCCAGGCGGCGTGGACCACGGGCTGGCTGGCCGGCCGCTCGGCTGCGGAGGGAGTCAGGCCGCCATCCGGCCCGACTGCGTGAGGAGCCTGCGGTAGAGGGCCTCATGGCGGCGGGCGGCGGACGCCCAGGAAAAATCTGCCGCGCGGGCGCTTTGGGTGAGGGCTTCGAGGCTTTCCGAGCGGGCCGCTCGGCCGATGGCATCGCGGAGGGCGGAGGAAGTCTCGCGGTAGAAGACAAACCCGTTTCCCGATCCGGTCACCGGATCGAAATCCTGCACAAACTGGCGGAGGCCTCCGCAGTTCGCCGCGATCGGGATCACACCGTTACGAAGGGCCAGCATGAGGAGTTCGCCGCCGGGTTCGACGGGGCCGGGAAGAATCAAAAAGTCGGATCCGGAAAGCGCCAGCTGAAAAAGTGAAGGATCGACCTCGGGAACATTGACAAAGCGTCCGGCATGTTTGCGCACGGCGATCCCGAGTAATTTTTCTTCGGCCGCATCAACCGGGCCCAGCAAAAGCACGCGGACGTCCTCTGCCGGCAGGCGGTCCAGGACCTCCAGCAGCAGCCCCACGCCGGCCCCGCGCGTCGCGGGGGAGTCGGCCAGATAAACCCGGCCTCCCGGCGAGAAGCCGGCCCGGGCCATCAACTCAGCCCGCGCGGCAGGTTTTTCCTCAGAGGGAAAGACCGGCCACTCGCTCTCATTGAGGCCGTCGGGAATGCCCTCCAGCTTGTAAGCCTGCTCCCGCAGGACGCTCTCCAGCCCGCAACCGAACTCCGGGGTCTGCATCTCCGCCACATGCCGACGGCCGGGCAGCACGACGGAATCCGCAAAAAGGATGCCGGCTTTCAGGCAGTTCATGCTGCCGAAAAACTCCAGTCCGCTCGCGGAAAAATACCCGCTGGCAAGGTTCGTCAACGCAAAGTCGTAGCTCCAGAAATTTCCCTGAAACTCGAGTCCGTGAGGCGTGAAGACCGTCGGAATTCCGATGCGCTGGTCCCGGAAGAAAACCGGCAGCAGCGCCGTTTGCCAGCCGTGCACATGCACAACATCGGGCTCCAGCCGGCGGGCGAGCTCGACAACGCACTTGGTGAAGAAAATAAAGCGCGCCGAGTTGTCCTGATAATCCCGCCCCTCGGCTCCGTAGAGCCCGCTGCGGTCAAAAAATTCATCGCGGGCCACGAAGAGCACGCGGACTCCACCGGGCCCCCGCGCCTCGTGGATCTCGGCGGGGAGTTTGGAGGGGCCGACATCGACGGAGAACTTGAGCTTTGTCCGTTTGGTTTTGAGCGACTTCTCCTCCCGGATGCAGCGGTAGAGCGGGAGGACGACCGTCACCTCGCTCCCGCCGGCCCCCAGGTTTTCCGCAAGGGCCAGCATCTCATCCGCAAAGACTCCCGTGATTGCAAAAGGCGACATCTCGCTCGCTGCCATCAAAATCTTCATGGTCGGCATCCTGCGGGAATGCACCGCCGCCGTCGATTCCTAAAACGCTGCGTCGCCTGCCTCGGATCCCACGGGAGGGAGAAATCCGGATGGCCCGATTGACAGCGGCCTCCGATTTTCGCTACTTTCTTCCGCGCTGCGTCCCGCCGGAAGATCAATCCACCCGTGCCAACCCGCCCCAGGGCCAGTCCACCGATCTCATTTCCACATGAAAATTCTCGTCACCGGCGGAGCCGGATTCCTTGGCTCACATCTTTGTGAGCGCCTCCTTGAGGCAGGCAACGAAGTCACCTGTCTCGACAACTTTTTTACGGGCCGAAAAAAGAACGTTGCCCACCTGCTTTCGAATCCTGGGTTTGAGTTGATCCGCCACGATGTGATCGACCCGTTCAAGATCGAGGTCGATCAGATTTACAACCTGGCCTGCCCGGCCTCGCCGCCGCACTACCAATACAATCCGATCAAAACGACAAAGACCTCGGTGATGGGCGCGATCAACTGCCTCGGGCTCGCCAAGCGCGTGAAGGCCCGCGTCTTCCAGGCCTCGACGTCCGAGGTTTATGGCGACCCCGAAGTCCATCCCCAGCCGGAAGGCTATTGGGGGCATGTGAACCCGATCGGCCTGCGCTCCTGCTACGATGAGGGTAAACGCTGTGCTGAGACCCTGTTCTTTGACTACCACCGGGAGAACGGCGTGGACATCCGCGTGATCCGGATATTCAACACCTACGGCCCCCGCATGCTTCCCAATGACGGGCGCGTCGTGTCGAATTTCATCGTCCAGGCCCTCCGCGGCGAGGACCTCACTGTCTATGGACAGGGAAACCAGACCCGTTCCTTCTGCTACGTGGACGATTTGGTGGAAGGGTTTATCCGCTTCATGGCGCAGACCGAAACCGTCGGCCCCATGAATCTCGGCAATCCGGGCGAATTCACGATGCTCGAGCTCGCCGAGATCGTCCTGAAAAAAGTCGGCGGCAAGTCCCGCATCACCCACAAGCCGCTTCCGGCCGATGATCCCAAGCAGCGGCGCCCCGATATTTCCCTCGCGAAAAAATGCCTCGGTTGGGAACCAAAAATCCCCCTTGAAGAAGGGATCCAGCGGACGATCCGCCACTTCCGCGAGGAGCTCAACATCCAACCTTGAAACTTATGAAAATCTGCTGTCTCGGCGCCGGCTATGTCGGCGGCCCCACCATGGCCATGATCGCGGCGAAATGCCCCGATATCCAGGTCACCGTCGTCGATCCCAATGCCGACCGCATCGCGGAGTGGAACTCCATGGCCCTCCCGGTCTATGAGCCAGGCCTGGATGACCTCGTCCAGCTCACCCGCGGCAAAAACCTCTTCTTCTCCACCGATGTCGATGCCGGCATCCGCGAGGCCGAAATCATTTTTGTGAGCGTTGGAACGCCCACGAAGAAGCACGGGATCGGGGCCGGGCGTGCGGCCGACCTGAAATACATCGAGGCGGCAGCACGCCAGATCGCGGCCGTGGCAGAGGGTCCCAAGATCATTGTGGAGAAGAGCACGATCCCGGTGAAGACCGCCGAGGCGATCACAACGATCCTTCAGGCCAACTCGAAGTCGGGACAGTTCGAGGTCCTCTCCAATCCGGAGTTCCTCGCCGAGGGGACGGCGGTCGAGGACCTGACCAGCCCGGACCGCGTCCTGATCGGCGGCGAGCAGACCCCCGGTGGGCTCGCGGCGATTGAGAAACTCGTCTCGATTTACGCGCGGTGGGTCCCCCGCGAGCGGATTCTCACCACCAACCTGTGGTCGTCGGAGCTCTCGAAGCTCGTGGCGAACGCATTCCTTGCGCAGCGCATCTCGTCGATCAACACGATCTCTGCCCTTTGCGAAGTCACCGGCGCTGATGTCGATGAGGTGGCCAACGCCATCGGCAAGGACTCTCGGATCGGACCCAAATTCCTGAAGGCCTCGGTTGGCTTCGGCGGCTCCTGCTTCCAAAAAGACATCTTGAACCTTTCCTACCTGTGCGGACATTTCGGCCTTCCCGAGGTCTCGGCCTACTGGCAGAGCGTGGTCGAAATCAACGACTGGCAGAAGCATCGTTTCGCCGCGCGGATCGTGCGAGAGCTTTTCAACACGGTCACCGGCAAACGGATCGCCATCCTCGGATTTGCGTTTAAAAAAGACACGAACGACACGCGGGAAACCGCCGCGATCGCCGTCTGTCAGGATCTCTTGGCCGAGGGAGCGAACGTGGTCGTTTACGATCCGAAGGTGCGGGCGCAAGACATCCGTCTCGACGTAACCGGAAGCACGGAAGGCCATCCAAACCTCCATGTCGCTTCCTCAGCCGAGGAAGCCTCAGCCGGCTCCCATGCCATCGCCATCCTCACAGAATGGGATGCCTTTAAGACCATCGATTTTGCGAAGCTCTTCGAGCAAATGCCCAAGCCGGCGTGCATCTTCGATGGGCGCAATATCCTACCGCATGCGGCGCTTCGGGACCTCGGGTTCCGAGTGTTCCCCATCGGCAAGTCTCCGCTGAGGACGGCCTGAGCTTTTTGCCGACTACCTACTCGGCCGGAGCCTGGAGCCCGATAATGCGTCCGGCATACCCCGTCATTTCCAGATATCCGGTGCCGCGAATGGCCTTCCCTTCACGCTTTCCGGCGGCCTCGACGGCGCCCTCCCAGTAGGCGAACGGCTGCGAGGCCAGTTCCTGGGGGTCCAGCCGTGCGCGAATCTTGAGGTCGAGGGCAAGCTTGGGGACGGCGAGCCGCCAGCCCACAGGATACTTCCCTTTTGTCTCCGGGCTCTCCCACCAGGCATTGGGCTCCAATTGAAAATCCGCGTTCTTGATCGCGCGGCCCGAGCCGTCGGTGAGAACAAATGTCCCGCCCGAATGCGGATCGCGTCTGCTGTCGGTCCGGATCTGGAAGAGCATGAGTTCGGTTCCGTCGTCGAGTTGAAGGCTGAACCAGTCCCAGCCCTTCTGGTGGGGACCCAGCTGGTTCGTTGCCCACTCGTGGTCGAACCAACTCGTCCCCTGCACCTCAAAAGAATTTCCGTCCACCTCCAGCCTCCCGCTCGTCACGAGGCGTGTCAGCGAATAGTAATGCGAGGCCCGTCCCTCGCCATCGGCTTTCTGGCTCACCCCGTTTTCTCCATGAATCACCGGCGGCTTGGCGGACTCCAGCCGCAGGTCGACTGAGATTCCCCCCTCCGCAGCCCGCAGCCGGAACGCGTGTTGCCCGGTTCTCTCGCAGGACCAGTCCCCGATCCAGGCCAGGCGCTCCCCGGCCTCGAAACCGGCCTCGCCAAACGCCCCGCGCGAAACCTGCTGGAAATGATGGAACCGCCCGTCCTTCAGATCCGTCACGGCAAAGTGCGCGAACTTCATGTCATCCATGACAAACCGGCTGGAGGCTGCCGGGCTTCCCGGAGGCCGCACCCCCTGCCGGAAAAACGTGAGCTGGTATCCAAACTCGCGCCCGTCCCCGGCACGAAGATTCCCCGTAAAATACCACCACTCAGTCTGGAAGTCCGGATGGCTTGCATGGTCGCGCGGAAATTCATATTCCCACCCGGGAAGCGCCGCCCGCCAGCCCTCCGCCTGCCCGAGTGGCATAACAGCCAAGAGGAGAGCAAACGCAACCGGAATGGCGCAGCGAAGCAGATTTCGAAAAATATGCGTTATCCGACTTGGCTTCAGAGCCGTAACTATCTCGTTCCGAATGCGCATGCTTTTCACCAATCCGCCCAACGGGCGAAATGTCAACCTTTCCGCAAGAGCGGACCCGGCGGGCGAAACCCATATGTTGCCTCGGCGGGGCATCTGAGATATTTCATTGCCAATGACTCACGACGTCATCGTCATCGGCGGCTCGTTTTCTGGAGCGGCCACCGCCCTGCTTTTGAGAAGGGAAGTTCCCGGCCTGCGGGTTGCGGTCGTGGAGCGCACGGAGGAATTTGACCGCAAGGTTGGCGAGGCCACGACCGAGGTGAGCGGGGCTTTTCTGACCAAGCGCCTGGGCCTGACCCACCACCTCAGCCACCACCACATCAACAAGCAGGGGCTCCGGTTCTGGTTTACGAAGGATGCCTCCGACCCGTTTGAGCGCTGCACGGAGATTGGGTCGTATTACCAGGTTCGCATGCCTTCGTTCCAAGTGGACAGGCTGGTCCTGGACCAGCACGTCCTGGACCTGGCCGTCGAATCCGGCGCGGAGCTCATTCGTCCGGCCAAGGTGACGGCGGTGGAAACATCACCTGACCGGCAGTCGGTTCAGGTCGAATGCGAGGGCGGTGTTCGCACGCTCACCTCGCGCTGGATTGTCGATGCCAGCGGTCGCGCGGCTCTGCTCGCGAGGAAAAATGGGCTCCTGTCTCCGCTGCCCGAGCACTCCACCAACTCCGTCTGGGCCAGGTTCCGTGGAGTCAAAGACCTCGATGGCTTCGAGCTCCGGAGCCGCCATCCGGAATTTGCCCGGGCCTGCCAAGCCAGCCGTGCGGCCGCCACCAACCACCTGAGTGGATACGGATGGTGGTGCTGGATCATTCCCCTCAAAGGCGGGGATACCAGTGTCGGCATCGTCTATGATGAGCGCCTGTTCTCGCTGCCCCCGGGGGAATCCCTCTCCGCCCGCCTTCTAACGCACGTCCTCGCCCACCCGGTTGGCAAAGAGCTTTTTAGCGGGGCGGAAGCCGTTCCCGGTGACGCCAAGGCGTATTCGTCGCTCCCGTATTTCTCGAAGGAGATCGCTGGTCCCGGATGGCAACTCGTCGGCGATGCGGCCGGGTTTCAGGATCCTCTCTACAGCGCAGGACTTGACTTTTGCTCCTTCACGATCTCCGCAGCAGTGAGCCGCATCGAAGCGGAATCGCAAGGGATGACAACCGATCTCGAGGATCTCAACGCGCGGTTCCTCCGATCCTACCACGCCTGGTTTCAGTCCCTCTACAAAGACAAATACAATTACCTCGGCGATGCCGAGCTGATGCATGCGGCGTTCCTTATGGACATCGGCTGGTTTTACTTCGGTCCGGTCCGCGAGCTTTGCAACTGCCCGAAGGGCGGGTTTGGCCGGTTTCCGTTCGATGGACCGATCGATGGAGCTGTGAGCAAATTCATGGCGTTCGCCAACCGCCGGCTCTCAAAAATCGCGATCAAGCGGAGGGACTGCGGCACCTACGGATCAAAGAACCTGGACCACCGGTTCATCGTCAAGGGATTCATCCCGACTCCGAAAGTGCTCGGGCAGGTCTGGCTCGGCGTCCTCATCTGGCTTCGTGCCGAGTGGGGGGCGCTATTTCTTTCCCCGCCCCCGCAGACACATTCGCGCTGTTGAGCCTGCGCCCCCTGTTTTTAGCGGAAGGCATTTGGGCTTGATGGCCGCGGGTTTTCGGTGTGCCTTGGCGATCGTGGCCCACGACGAGAAAATCCTACGGCGGATGCGTTCGCTCGGCATTCATCCCGACGACCTGGAGGAAAGTTTCGTCCGGTCCAGTGGCCCCGGTGGCCAGCACGTCAACAAGGTCAGCACTTGCGTCGCGATCCGGCACCTGCCGACGGGACTTGCCGTGACGGCGTCGGACAGCCGTTCGCAGTCGATGAACCGTCAGTTGGCGCTGGATCGCCTGCTGGAGCTTTTCGAAAAGCAGCGGGAGGAAAAACGCCAGCAGAGGCTGGCCGCCGCCTCAAAGTCCCGGCGGCAAAAGGCGCGGCGCTCGCGGGCCACAAAGGCAAAACTGGTGGAAGGAAAGCGCCGCCGGGGCGAGACAAAAAAATTGCGCGGACGCATCGCACGGTAGCGATCCCTCCGAATCAGGCGGACTTGCGAAAATTCCAATCTGGCATGAATGTTGCTTTATCCGATGCCGCGTCCTGCTTTAAACCGGGCGGAACCTGTTTTATGCTCCATCAGTCATGACCTCATCCTCAAAACGAGTCCTCTTTATTCAGCACGGAGAGACCGACCGGCCGGGTTTGCTGGAGGAGGCCTTGAGGGGAGGGGGAGTCGAAATGCTCGTAGCGCATCCGTATAAGGGAGAAGACCTGCCGGAGACGCTGAGCGGCTTCCATGGCCTGGCCGTGGGTGGCGGATCGCAGGGGGCCTACGAGATCGGAAAATACCCTTACCTGCAGCGCGAGTGCGATTTGATTCGTGAAGCGGCGCACTCGGAGAAGCCGGTCATGGGGCTTTGTCTCGGGGCCCAGCTGATGGCGTCTGCCCTCGGAGCACCGGTCCAGCCCGGCCCGCAGCGAGAGATCGGATTTTTCCCTGTGACGCTGGATCCGATCGCCCGCTATGACCCGCTCTGGTGTGATTTGCCGACCGACTTCGTGACGACCCACTGGCACGGTGATGTGTTTGATCTTCCGGCCGCCGGCATGCGGCTGGGATCCTCCGCCCTCACTCCGAACCAGCTTTTTCGATATGGGAGGGGGCTTTACGGTCTCCAATTTCATCTTGAGATGACACCCGAGATCTTTGAGGAAATGGTTGCCGATTCGCGGGACTACCTGACGGAATCGGGGGCGGACCCGGACCGTCTGCGAACCGAAGCGTGGGAGGTGCTTCCCGCTCTGCGGGAGTCCGCCGGCACAGTCTTCGGCCGCTGGGCGATGATGCTCTAGTGTAGTCCGCCGTCCGGACTCCGACCTGGAAGTTCTCGACGAGATTTTCCAAAAGATCGCCCTCGGAGTGGGTGTTGCGAACATGAAGGTCAACCATGTGGAAACACCGGACGACATTGCCACACGGAGCAAAAGGGCGTCGAAGAAAGCAGGGGCAGCAAGTTTATTTATAAGATTGAGAGGTTTCCAGGGCTCATCAGGCGGCGTATCTCATGTATGATTCATCTTTTGAAAAATCGCCAGGTGGTTGACGCGGACGTGCAGACGTGTTGGAAATTTTTTTCCGACCCGCACAATCTTGCAAAGATCACTCCGTCGGCCTTGGATTTCCGCGTCATGAGCGAACTTCCCAATAAAATCCATGAGGGGATGATGATCGAGTATCGGGTGCGTCCCTTGCTCGGGATTCCGATGACATGGCTGACGGAGATTTCCCATGTGCGTGCCCCTCACTATTTTGTGGATGAACAGCTCGTCGGGCCCTATGCGCTCTGGCACCATGAGCACGAGTTCAACGAAATGGAAGACGGGCGAACAGAAATGATCGACCGGGTGCACTATGTGCTGCCGTTCTCTCCGTTTTCGGAAGTCATGCACCCCCTGATCGTCTCCCCGCAGCTCAAACTCATCTTTGAGTATCGGACGCAGGTGGTGGAGAAAATGTTCGGTGGCAGTGCCGTCACGCCCGGCACTACTTGAAATCCGGGCGGCACCCGTTCATAGTGGTCGGATGAAGTCCGTTCAAGTCCACTACGAAGGTCGCGTGCAGGGGGTCGGTTTCCGATGGACCGTGAAGAGCCTGGCTTGCGGGTTCGAGGTGGCCGGCTCGGTGAAAAATCTGCCCGATGGCCGGGTTGAGCTCCTTGCCCAAGGGAGGGAGACGGAGGAATTCCTTGAGGCCATCCGCGCGAGCGAACTGGCCGGGCACATCGAGCAGGAGCGCGTCTCGCCCACCGGGAAGCTGTCCGGCGTGAAAGGATTTTCGATTATCTCATGAATGCCGTCACTGTTGAAAATCTGACAAAAATTTATCCGGTGCCCCTGCGTCGGCAGCGGGTTGTGGCCGTCCGGGACCTGAGTCTGACGGTGGCCGAAGGGGAGGTCTATGGATTGCTGGGGCCGAATGGTTCAGGCAAGAGCACCACCCTCAAAGTCCTCCTCGGTCTTGTCACGCCGAACGCCGGGAAGGCTGCGATCTTTGGTGCGGACAGCCGGGAATACCGAAGCCGACAGGAGGTTGGGTTCCTTCCGGAGAACCCGTATTTTTACAAGTTCCTGACCGCAGAGGAAACCCTTCGGTTTTACGGAAAAATTTGCGGGCTGAGTGGCCGTGAGCAGACGGCTCGGATCCGGGAGCTGATCGAGCTTGTCGGTCTCGAGGATGCCCGCCACCGGAGGGTGGGGGGATTTTCCAAGGGCATGCTGCAGAGGATCGGCCTGGCGCAGGCGCTTATTCAGGACCCGAAGTTGCTTGTCTTGGACGAGCCCACCGCCGGGGTCGACCCTGCGGGCTCGCGCCAGATCCGCGACCTGATTCTCGACCTCAAGAAGCGCGGCAAAACTGTTCTTCTGACCTCGCACCTTCTGGGGCAGGTGCAGGAGGTATGCGACCGGGTGGGCATCATGGCCCGGGGAGAAATGGTGCGCGAGGGGACGCTTGACGAGCTCACCACGATCGCCCGCCAGACCGAATACCTCGTGGAGGATGCGCCAGAGGGTCTCCATGAAAAAATCGAGGAGCTCGTGCGGGGAGCGGGGGCAAAATATATTGGGACCCGTCGCCCGCAACGTGATCTCGAAGGCGTGTTTTTGGAGGCGACAGCTCCCAAGAAATGAGGGCCTTTGTCACCGGCACCGACACCGGCGTCGGCAAGACGTATGTGACGTCCCTCCTGACCCGCGCCCTGCGCCACGCGGGACTCGACACCGTGGCTCTCAAGCCGCTGTGCTCCGGAGACCGGGCGGATGCCGAGATTCTGCGTCGTGCGGCCGGGGATGAGTTGGGCCTTGATGAGGTGAATCCGCATTGGTTCCGGGCTCCGGTGGCACCGCTCGTCGCAGCAAGAGCCGAGGGCCGCGAGGTTTCACTCGCCGGCATTCAGGACTGGTTTGACAAGGTTTCCGCCGGGCGGAAGTCGGTCTTGGTCGAGGGGGCCGGCGGTTGGTTGGCTCCGGTGGTCGAGGGGGGCACGGCAGCAGACCTCTGCGTTGCGTTGGGGCTGCCGGTGATCGTCGTGACAGCCAACCGCCTGGGTTGCGTGAGCCATACGCTCCTCACGCTGGAAAGCATCCGGGCCCGGGGCCTGACCTGTCAGGGGATCATTCTCAACTCCCTTTCCCCGGTCGGTGAGGAATCCACCTCCACCAACCGGGCGCTGTTGGAGGAATTCGCGGATGCTCCGATCCTCTTGGAAATTGCCAGAGGCCAGGACTCGGTCGATCTGGCTTTGGCGTAGCCCGCCTATTTCACACTTCAGCGCCACATCTTCATTATCTACTGGCCGTCAACAGCTTGCGATTTCATCACCGTATCGCAGCGGATCTGCCTCGGCCAGCGAAAGTCGTTGACGGCCGAAATCTTGCCAAGCTGAACCGACAGAGTGCGAAATAGGCGGGTTCGCGCAGCTGGCGGCGAGGTTTTGACGCGGAGAAAAGTTTGCCTATAGTTCGCGCGATGAATGGAAATGGACGGCGGGTGCTGGTGGGGATGAGCGGGGGGGTGGACTCCAGCGTGACGGCGTGGCTGCTACAGCGCGACGGATGGGATGTGATCGGAATCACAATGAAAGTCTGGCCGCAGGACTGCATTTCGCGCGCGGAGGACAAATGCTGCGGGCCTTCGGCGATTGCGGACGCCCGCGGGGTCGCTCACAAGCTCGGTGTGCCGCATTACGTCGTCGATGAGTCCGACAACTTTGAGAAAATCGTGATCGATTATTTCGCCAGCGAGTACCGTGCCGGCCGCACGCCCAACCCGTGCGTGATGTGCAACGAGCATTTGAAGTTCGGCAATCTTCGAGCGAAGGCCCGGGCCTTGGGGGCGGATTTCATCGCGACCGGCCACTACACGATCATCGAGCACCATGGCGACCGGGCGGTGCTCCGCAAGGGAGCGGACTCGCGCAAGGACCAGTCGTATTTCCTGTTCAGCCTCAGCCAGGACCAGCTTTCCCACGCCCTGACTCCTTTGGGGGGGATGACGAAACCCGAGATCCGGGAGATCGCGCGCGGGCTCGGGCTCAAGGTCGCTGACAAGGTGGACAGCCAGGAAATTTGCTTTGTTCCGGGCAACGACTACAAGGCGTTCCTCCGCGGGCATCTCGGCGAGGAGGAGTTCCATCGCGGCGGGATTTATGACACGCAGGGAAATTTTCTCGGTGCGCACGAGGGCATCGAGATGTTTACGATCGGCCAGCGCAAGGGACTTCCCGGCGGATCACCCAAACCGCGCTATGTGGTCGATATCGATCCGGAGAGCTCGCGGGTGATCGTGGGAGACGAGGAGGATCTTGTGCGGGAGGAGTTCGAGGTCGAGCGCACCAACTGGCATGCGGGGGAGCCGGTGGAGCCGATTCGCGTCACGGCCAAGATCCGCTACGCCCACCCCGGCACTCCGGCCACGATTTCGGCACGGCCTGGAGGCCGGGCCCACGTGCGTCTCGACGTGCCCCAGCGCGCCGTCACGCCCGGCCAGGCAACGGTTTTTTATGATGGAGACCGGGTGGTTGGCGGAGGCTGGATTATCCGCCAGCCGGCCCCGGTTGCATCCCTTCCCGCTGCGCTGCCTGTATGATTCGCGTCGCCCTCAGCTCGTTTCCCGATGAGGAGGTGGCCGCCGGGATTGTCCGGACACTGGTCTCCGAGGGCCTGGTGGCCTGTGGGACACTGGTTCCGGGTGCCCGCTCATTCTACCGGTGGCAGCGGGAAATCGAGGAATCCTCCGAGACGCTCGTGATTTTTAAGCTGCCAGCGGAGAAGTTCGATTCTTTCGCAGCACGTCTCATCTCCTTGCACCCCTACGAGGTTCCGGAGCTCATCTCTTTCGCTCCGGACGCCGTTCACCCGCCCTATGCCGACTGGGTGTGCGGGCCCGGGAGCGCGTAGGGGGGGGCTGACCGGCACTTGCTCCCACCTTTCTGCGCCGGCGATCCTGCGCACGATCAGGAAAATGGTTTTCAAACTTCTCTTCGGATGCAAGGATACCAGAGATGAATCCGCCAGAAAATACCAGCGGATCTCCGTCCCCGATTCCGCCGCCGAAGGGGGGGATCATTTTTTCAGCCTCAAAGAAACGAGCTTCCGAGGGACCCGGCGACGGCGGGCTGAGGCTGACCAAAAAATCCGCGAAACAGGGGGCGCTGCGTAGCAAAAGGCTTCCTCCGCCTCAGCCAAAAATTCCTTTTGAGTCGCAGGTCGTGCTGGGCACGCCGGAGTCTCACTCGGCACAATTTTCAACCCGCAAGCCACACCATCGGGGATTTTTTGCTCGGTTCCAGAGCCGCCGCAAGGGCCGCCACCGGATCATCGCCTTCATTTTGCTTCCGCTGGCGGTCCTGGCGACAGCGGTCTTTGTGATCTGGCTTCTGCGGTCCGGCTGATTACCGGGCGGGAACCGCGCAGTCTTCGCAGGGCTTGAGCTGCTGGAAAAAGTCGTTGCCTTTGTCATCGACCAGGATGAACGCTGGGAAGTTGACGACATCAATTTTCCAGACAGCCTCCATGCCGAGTTCCGGGTATTCGAGCACCTCGACTTTGAGGATGTTTTCCTTGGCGAGGATGGCGGCCGGGCCGCCGATCGAGCCGAGGTAGAAGCCGCCGTATTTTTTGCAGGCGTCGGTGACCTGCTGGCTGCGGTTGCCTTTGGCGATCATGACCATCGAGCCGCCGTTGGCTTGGAAGAGGTCCACGTAGCTGTCCATGCGCCCGGCCGTGGTGGGGCCGAAAGATCCCGAGGGCAGGCCCTTGGGGGTCTTCGCCGGTCCCGCATAATAGACCGGGTGGTCTTTGAAATACTGAGGAAGCCCCTCGCCCCGGTCGAGGCGGTCTTTCAGCTTGGCGTGGGCGATATCGCGGGCCACGACGATTGTGCCGGTGAGTTCGAGTTGGGTGGTGACCGGATGCTTGCTCAGCTCAGCCAGGATCTCGGGCATCGGCCGGTTCAGGTCCACCTTCACGCTCGCTTTTGCCGGAGCCTGACGGTAGCGGTCCGGGATGAAGCGGCCGGGATTCGTTTCGAGGCATTCGAGCCAGACCCCCTCGCTGTCAATGCGGGCCTTGATATTCCGGTCTGCCGAGCAGGACACGCCCATGCCGACCGGGCAGGAAGCACCGTGGCGGGGAAGGCGGATGATGCGCACGTCCAAGGCAAAATACTTGCCGCCGAATTGTGCGCCGATGCCGCAGGACTGTGCGGCTTTCAGGATCTTTTCTTCAAGCTCGACATCGCGGAACGCACGGCCCAGCTCGTTGCCGGTCCTGGGCAGCGCGTCGAGAGCCTTTGCGCTGGCCAGCTTCACATTTTTCAGGCAGGCCTCGGCCGAGGTGCCGCCGATCACAAAGGCGAGGTGATACGGCGGGCAGGCTGCGGTCCCGAGCGTTTTCATCTTCTCAACCAGAAATTTCTCAAGGCTCGCAGGGTTGAGCAGGGCTTTGGTTTCTTGGAACAGGTAGGTCTTGTTCGCCGAGCCACCCCCCTTGGCGACGAAGAGGAACTCATACGCCATCCCGTCGGTGGCGTAGATGTCGATCTGGGCCGGCAGGTTCGTGCCGGTATTCACCTCGTCATACATGTTGAGCGCGGCGGTCTGCGAATAGCGCAGGTTTTCACCCGTGTAGGTTTTGTAGATGCCGTGCGAGATCGATTCCTCGTCATGCCCGCCCGTCCAAACCTGCTGGCCTTTCTTGGCTACCACGGTTGCCGTGCCGGTATCCTGGCATGAAGGCAACACCCCCTGCGCGGCGACCTCCGCATTGCGCAGGAGCGTGAGGGCAACCGTCCGGTCGTTATCGCTGGCTGCCGGGTCATCCAAAATGGCAGCCACCTGGGCCAGGTGCGCGGGCCGGAGCAGAAAGGAAATGTCCTGCATCGCGCGCTGCGCCAGAAATGTCAGTCCCGCAGGCTCGACCTTCAAAACCGGCTTCCCGCCAAACTCCGCCACCGAAACAAATTCGCCGGTCAGCTTCTGGTACGTGGTGTCATCCTTCCCCAAAGGAAAGGGCTTCTGGTAAGTGAAGGGAGGTGTGGGTTTGGCCATAATGACGAAGTATTAGTTTTTGTTATACTTCCAGAGATTTTTCCTTTTCGCAACAGCAATGAGCAGAAATGGGCCCACCCCTGTAATTATTGCCGTTTCCAATAAATGTCCGTGCGTCTCTATGCAGGTGAAATTTAGCTTGTTCCTCATTCGTTCCGCCCCTTCTTACACAGTGAAACCATTTATCAGCAAACCGCTTCACTTCATCCAAGGCAATGTCCATGGCATAATCCTCATACATGGTTCGAAGTTTGTGCAAAACGAATACTAACGGGCCTGGCCTCCACCCTGCTTGCGAGCTGCAATAATGTGCGTGTGCAGACTCCCGCCGATGCCCGCGCGGAGTTTGCGCGATAAAAGCGATGCTCGTCATCCACATTTCCCGATCTGCAAAACCAAAGGGAACCGGACTGGCTGGTGATTTAGAAATTTGAGATCGCTGCCAAATCGTGCACGCGATCAAGCTGTGGCGAAGCGCTTGGCCGACGCGACGAGATATTTGCGCAGGCTGGAGAGGGCGTTGCTGCGGTTGGGTGAGATGAGGGCGGTGAGGCCGGTTTGCTCGAAGAAGTCCGGCTCGACTGCGAGAATCGCCTCGGGGCAGAGCCCGTTATAGAACCCGCAGACGGCAGCCGCGATGCCCTTCGAGATGGCGGCGTCGGCATCCATGGGAAACGTGAGGGCGCCCTCTGCGCTGTCGGTTTCGATCCAGAGCTGGGAAATACAGCCCGGCAGCAGGCGCTCGGGGGTCTTGAGCTCCTCATCCATTGGCGGATACTTGCGCCCAAGCTGCATGACAAAAAGGAGGCGTTCCTCACCAGGCGGCAGGAGGTTGAGCTTCTGAATGAGGGCGTCTTTTCGGGATTGAATTGTGAGGATATCCTCTTCGGCGTTTCTTGGCATGATGCGTCCAGTCAATCAATGCCGCCCCCACGGAGGCAAGAACGGGTTTCGCAAAGGCTTGGCACCGCGGCCCTGGAGAGGGTATGGAGAAGGCATGTCAAACCGGATTGACCAAAAATTTCAGGAGCTTGCGGCGCGAAGCCGGCCGGGATTCATTGCCTACATCACTGCGGGAGATCCCGCTCCATCGCGGACGCCGGAGCTGGCGCTGGCCTTGGAAGGGGCCGGGGTCGATCTGCTCGAGCTGGGGATTCCATTTTCCGATCCGCTGGCCGACGGGGCGACGATCCAGGCTGCTGCGGGGCGGGCGATTGCTGCCGGGACAACGGTGCGGGTGGTTTTGGAGATGGTGCGCGAGATCCGCAAATCCTCTGAGATTCCGATCGTCCTCTTCACGTATTTAAACCCGGTTTATGTTTACGGCTACGAGCGGTTCCTTGCCGACGCGGCGGTGGCGGGCGCGGATGGGCTCTTGATTCTGGACCTGCCACCGGATGAGGCCGCCCGGAATGCCGAGCTGAGCCGCAGCGCGGGCCTGCTTGCGATCCGCCTGATCGCGCCCACGACTCCGCCTGAACGAATCGCCCTCATTGCCGGCTCGGCGGAAGGTTTTATCTACTACGTTTCCCGCGAGGGCGTCACCGGCGAGCAGTCTGCCGTCTCGAAGACGATTGCGGCGCAGGTGGCGGAAATCCGCCGCCATTCGGGCCTGCCAATTGCTGTCGGCTTCGGGATCTCGACTCCAGACCAAGCTGCTGAGGTGGGCGGCCAGTCGGATGCCGTGGTGGTGGGCAGTGCGATTGTGCGAAGGATTGCCGAGCTGGGGGACACCACCGATCTGGCCGCCAAGGTGGCTGAATTTGCGCGGCCCATCGCTGATGCAGCCCACTCTTCCCGTAAACCCAAGGCATAGAACATGGAAACCACACTTTTGGTTCTGGCAGCAGGAATGGGGAGCCGCTACGGCGGGCTGAAGCAGATGGACCCCGTCGGCCCCGCCGGTGAGACTCTGCTGGACTACTCGGTGTTTGATGCCATCCGTTCGGGATATGTGCGGGTGGTCTTCGTGATCCGCCGCGATTTCGAGGAAGCCTTCCGGGAGACGATCGGGCTCCGATTCGAAGACCGGATTGATGTGGGGTATGTTTTCCAGGAGCTGAACGACCTGCCTGAAGGATTTTCCGTGCCCGCGGAGCGTGTCAAGCCCTGGGGAACAGGGCATGCCATCTGGTGTGCGCGGGAGGCGGTGGATACTCCGTTTCTGGCCATCAATGCCGACGATTTTTACGGCCGGCCGGCGATTGCGGGGGTGCAGGAGTTTCTTGCGCGACTTTCGCCGGCAAGCGGGGAGTATTGCATGGGAGGCTACCGGCTGGAGACGACCCTCTCGCCGAGCGGGAGCGTGTCTCGCGGGGTCTGCGAGATGGCGAGCGACGGGCTGCTGACCGGCGTGAAGGAGTTCACGAAGATCCGGCGCGAAAGCGGGGTGCTGGCCGATGAGTTGACCGGCCGGACATTTCAGGGAGACGAGCGGGTATCGATGAATTGCTGGGGGTTCTCCCCGGCGATCTTTGGCGGCCTGGAGGGGCTTTTTGAGGAATTTTTGACGCGCCGCAGCGGCGAGGAAAAGCCCGAGTTTTTCATTCCGAATGCCGTGGCAGACCTGGTGAGCAGAGGTGCGGCCCGCGTCCGGGTTTTGCCCGTGGAAAGTCCGTGGTTCGGGGTGACCTATCGTGAGGACCGGCCCGGGGTCGTCTCGGCACTTGCCGAACGAACCCAATCGGGCGATTATCCAAGCCCACTCTGGGGGCCTGCCCGATGAGATCACACCTTCGACTTCTGGCTTTGCTGCTGGCCCTGCTGGCAGCCACCCCGCAGCCCCTGTTGGCCGCACAGAAGCGGCTTCCCATGGCGACCGTCTTCAAGGGGCGGGATCAATTCGAACGCCTCGTCGCACAGGCCGAGCGCGAAAACTGGCGGGCCCTGCCGATCGGCGAGCGGACAGCCCGGGTCGGCCGCGCCCTCATCGGCACGCCGTATGTGAACTACACTCTGGAAATCGATGACCATATCGAGTCGCCCTCGGTCAATTTCAACGGCCTCGACTGCTGGACATTTTACGAAGTCTCGCTCGCATTCGCGCGCATGCTGAACCTGAAGTCCGGCGACTACCGGCCCGAGGATCTGCTGGCCTTGATCGAGATGGAGCGCTACCGCGACGGCATCTGCACCGGCAGTTTTCTTTCGCGCATGCACTTTCTGGAGGAGGTCTTCGCCAACAACTCCGCGCGCGGTCTTTCCACCAATCCCACCAAACAAATGGGTGGCGTGCCTCTGCACCGCAATATCACCGAGATGACTTCCGCCTGGCGCAGTTACCGCTACCTCAGAAACAACCCCGGCCTCCTCCCGGGAATGGCGCGCATCCAGGAAAAGGTCTCCGCCCTGCCCGTCTATCATATCCCACGGGCCCGCGTGAAAGCCGCCGAAAAATTCCTGCGCACCGGCGACATCATCGCCATCACATCCCGCGACAAATCCGGATACACGTCCCACGTCGGGATGGCTGTCCGGAAGGCGGACGGAGTGCATTTCATGCACGCCACCTCGCGGCGCAGCGCCGGTCGTAAGGTGATTCTCGACGGAACGATCTCCCAATACCTCAGCCGGTCGGATGACCATATCGGCATCGTGGTTTACCGTCCGAAGGACGTCAGCCCCTCCGCGGTTCAGGGGGAGGCTTTTCCCAAAATTTCCAGGTAAGTCCGGAGGGCGACCTTGCGGGTTTCCGGGTTAATGCGCTCGACCCGCATCTGCTTGAGCATCCCCTGGCCGTCAATTTGCTGGACCGAGTTGACCACAAAAACCTTGCTGAGGCGACCTTCGCGGTCGTAGCCCTCGATCCGCAGAAGTGCCCCCTGGGCCTTGTCCACCCAGACCCGGACCGCGCCGTATTCGGTGGCTGTCGGCGGGGCCGGAATCTCGATTTTGAAGGCGGCCCGGCCGCTGATCTTTTCCTCGCCGAGGAGTTTTGGATTTTTCCAATAGAGGAAGCGCAGGGCCAGGTCCTCGTAGGTGAGCAGGCCACCGCGAACCGAGTCATCGAAGCGCGCCGGGGCCACCGGTTGGGATTTTCCGCCCCGCCGCTCCTCCAGCGTCGAGGCGTCGTCGCCAAATCCCAGCACGATTTCCTGGGAGGGGTTCTCGAAGAGATACGAGATTTTTCCGTCTTTCACCGCGATCTGGAAAGGCACTTTCTGACTTCCTGCGCGCAGCTGGGCCTCCAGCACGATTGGATTCCCCAGCGGGTTCACCCGCGCCTCCCGCAGGATCGCCTCCGCCTCCTCGTCCGCCCGCAAGCCGACCACAAGGGCCAAAAGAACCGCTACCGCCAGCATCGATGTTCGCATGCAGGCAACGTATCAGATCGCCTGCCCTCCGCAACCTCCCGCCGCAGCGATAAAATCAATACCCTGAGCCGGCTGGCAAACCCTTGACAATGGCGATGCCGTTGGAGGTCCCCAGTCGGGACGCGCCTGCTTCGAGCATGGCGAGTGCGGTCGCCGTGTCGCGAATTCCCCCCGAGGCCTTGACCTGGCACCGTCCGGCAACCGCCTCCGACATCAGGCGCACGTCGGCCAGAGTGGCTCCGCCGGAGCTGAATCCGGTGGAAGTTTTTACGAACGCTGCCCCGGCCTCGACCGCGAGTGCGCAGGCCGTCTGCTTCTGTGCGTCGGTGAGAAGGCACGTTTCGAGGATGACTTTCACCCGGGCGGGACCTGCGGCCCGCACGACCTCGCTCAAGTCCTGCAGAACGTCATCCGTGCGCCCATCGATGAGCATTCCGACCGCGAGGACCGTGTCAATTTCACGCGCCCCAAGCTCCACCGCACGCGCGGTCTCGAAGGCCTTGGAGCGGGTCTCCATCGCGCCAAGCGGGAATCCTGTAACTGCGGCAACAAGAACATCCGAACCCCTCAGCTCCGCCAGAGCCCCAGGCACGAGCGAGGAATTCACGCAGACGCTGAAGAAACCGTGCTCGCGGGCCTCCGCGCAGAGGCGGGCGATATCCGCTCCCGTGGCTTCTGGTTTCAACAGTGTATGGTCAATGGCGCGGGCGATGTTTTTCACAGCAGTCCAGCGAAGCCCGAACGCCTCCAAACGACAAGAAAAACCATGAGCCATGCACGGCGCACGTTCAGGAGGATTGCCGGTGGTCTGTTTGCAAGCCCTGCTGCCTGTTTTCCTCTCCGCCTGTTTCCCGTGGCTGATCGCGCAGGATTGGGTTTGCGCGAAAGGGGGATACGAGGATAGGATGGACGTCCTATGGGAAGACAGTGGCTGCATGCGAAGAGGGAGGTGGCGAACCTCAAAAAAGGAATGGTGGTTGGCAAGCTCGTGAAAGAGATCATGGTTGCGGCCAAGCAGGGCGGGGCGGATGTGGATGGCAACGCGCGGCTTTTTGCGGCGGTTGAGAAGGCGAGGAGGGCGTCGGTGACCCGCGATGTGATCGAGCGGGCGATTAAGAAGGGGGCGGGGATCGGGGATGACAAGCTGGTGCTTGAGCACATTGTTTTCGAAGGGTATGCGCCCCACAAGGTCCCGGTCATCGTGGAGGTGCTCACCGACAACAACAACCGCACGGCCCCGGAGATCCGGGTCCTTTTCAAGAAGGGCCAACTGGGGACGGCGGGGAGTAATAAATTTCTTTTTGACCACGTGGGGATTGTGGAGGCGCACCATGCGGGTGCGGGGGTGGACGTCGAGGCCGCGGCGATTGAGGCCGGCGCGAATGATTTTGTGGTGCTGACGCCCGAGGAGAATGATGACATTCCGGAGGGGGTGGCGGGGGCGCGGTTTTTAACCGAGCGGACGGCGACCGCAGCCGTCTCGAAGTGGCTGGCGGCCAATGGATGGACCGTGGTCACGAGCGAGCTGGGGTATGTCGCCAAGCAATTTCCGGAGCTGGACGATGCGCAGCGGGCCGAAGCGGGCGAGTTTCTTCAGGAGTTGGAGGACCACGACGACGTCCACCGCGTCTGGGCGGCGATCCGGTAGATGGAAGCGGTTGCCACGCGGATCGTGCGGCGGCTCCGGGCTGCCGGCCATGAGGCATTTTTCGCGGGGGGGTGTGTGCGGGACCGGTTGCTTGGGCGCGAGGCGCACGATATCGACATTGCGACCAGTGCGCGGCCGGAAGACGTGCAGCGGATGTTTTCGCGGACGGTGGCGGTCGGCGCGCAGTTTGGCGTGGTGGTGGTGCTGGAAGAGGGAGCGGAGTTTCAGGTGGCGACCTTCCGTGCCGACGGGGTGTATGTGGACGGGCGGCGTCCGGAATCGGTTGTCTTCACGACAGCCGAGGGGGATGCTCTGCGGCGGGATTTCACGGTCAACGGGCTTTTTTTTGATCCGGTGGACGGGCGTGTTTTGGACTTTGTGGGAGGCGAAGCGGACCTGCGTGCCGGGGTGGTGCGCTGCATCGGGGATGCGGACGCGCGGTTTGGGGAAGACAAGCTGCGGTTGTTGAGGGGGGTTCGGTTTGCGGCGACGCTGGGGTTTGATGTGGAGGAGGGGACATGGGAGGCGCTGTGCCGGCGGGCCGGCGGGATCCGGGCGGTGAGTGCGGAACGGATCCGGGACGAGCTGGTGAAGATTTTCCGGCATCCGTCGCGGGTGCGGGGGTTCGATCTGTTGGATGCAAGCGGGCTTCTGGGGATTTTGCTCCCGGAGGTGGAGGCGATGAAAGGGTGCGAGCAACCGCCTGAGTTTCATCCGGAAGGTGATGTTTTCGTGCATACCCGCCTGATGCTGTCGCTCCTGCCGGAGGAGGTTTCCCTTCCGCTGGTGTTTTCGGTCTTGTTTCATGACATCGGGAAGCCGCCGGTGTTTTTCCGGGACGAAACCGGCCGGATCCGGTTCAACGGGCACGAAGGGGTGAGTGCGGAGATGACCGAGGCGATTTTCGGGCGGCTGCGGTTTTCGAATGCGGAGACCGAGGCCACCGTGGCGGCGGTCAAAAACCACATGGCCTTCAAGGATGTGAGGAACATGCGGGTGGCGACGCTGAAGCGGTTTCTGTCGCGCCCCACGATCGAGGACGAGCTGGAGCTGCACCGGGTGGATTGCCTTGGATCCCACGGGTTACTGGACAACTACGAATTCCTGCTGGAGAAGCGGGAGGAATTTTCGCGAGAACCGCTGATCCCACCGCCGCTGGTGACAGGGCGCGACCTGCTGGAAATGGGCTGGTCCGCCGGGCCGCTATTCAAAAAGGTGCTCGATGCGGTCCAGGTCCGGCAGCTGGAGGGGAGCCTCACATCGCGGGAGGAAGCGCTTGACTGGATCGCCTCGAACCGGAGAATGATGGAAACCAACTAAATGTCCACCCGCCTTGTCCAAGTCGCCCGCAATGGAAAAATCATCGGTCAGTATCCTCCGGAGCAACTGGCTTCGATGATGGACAGCGGGCATTTTTTCGACAGCGATTTTTGTCTGGCGGAGGGATCGGGCGAATGGCTGCCACTGCCGGAGTTCCTGAAATCCGTCGAGGCACCGAGATACACGCGGACGAAATCGCGGGAGGAGAGCGAGCCGGCTTCGAGGTCATCAGGGGGCGATGCGCCTTCCCGTCACAGCCGGCGCTCGCGGAAGGGGCAGGCGCAGGGGGCAGTGCTGGCCGGTTGGATTGCTTTCCTCCTGGCGCTCTCCGCTTTAGCGGGGGCGGGGTTCTGGATCGCAGGTCTGTATGGGCAGTTGGCCGGTATGGAAGTGAAGGTTCAGGAGACTGAAAAGCAGCTTGAGTTGAAAGAGAAAGAAAATCAGAGGCTGTTTTTTGCCGCGCGCGAGGTTGCCGAGGAGGGCATTGTTCGCGGGAGCATGATCCTTCGCAACGATGCCGGCAAGCGGGTCGCCATGCCGGGAGTGCAGGTCTCCCTCTACCGCAGGAAAGAACTCGAAGAGCACCTTGACGAGAGGTATACCAAGCTCAAGCAACTGCCCGATGGGGAAAGCGTGGATGCCCTCCAGTTTTTCCAGGGCGGGATGCCGAAGGCGGTGGGGTCAACCGCCACGGATGCGAACGGGCGCTATGAGTTCGCGATCCCCGAGCCCGGGGAATATATCGTTTCGGCATTGCTCTCCACTTCATCGCCCAAAGGCACGTCCAGTCGGCTTTGGTTTGTGGCATTCAACTCGGAGGATCCGCTCAATACTGTCGTGGATCTGACGGAGAGCAACGGGGTGCAGCAGCTGATTCCCAGCCTGATGATCGTGGAGGGGCGCTGATTCGTGGCTTGCCGGATGGGCAATCTTCCGCTCAATTGACGCACGATGGAAGAGGTGAACACCACAACAGGCCAGAGGCTGCTTGGTGCCTGGGCAATTTTGACCCTGGTCATGACGTTTTTCTTGTTGTGCACGGGGGGGATCGTGACATCGAAAGGGGTTGGGATGGCGGTTCCGGACTGGCCGACCACGTATGGTTACAACATGTTTTTGTTTCCTGTTTCCAAGTGGGTTGGCGGGATCTTTTACGAGCACAGCCACCGGTTGGTGGCCTCAGGGGTTGGTTTGATGACGATGATCCTGGCGGCGGGGATTCTCGCCATCGAGCGGCGGAGGTGGGTTCGCTGGCTGGGGGTTGGAGCCTTTGTGATGGTCTGTTTGCAGGGGCTTCTGGGCGGGCTTCGGGTGACGCTCTACAAAGATGAGATCGGGATTTTTCATGCGCTTCTGGCGCAGGCATTTTTTTGTGTGGTGGGTGTTCTGGTGATCGCGACGAGCGCACGTTTCCGGCGTGGGGAGTGGGATTTTTTCAGTCCCGACCGTCTGCTGAGGAACGTGGTTGTGGGGACGACGGGGCTGGTGTTTTTGCAGCTGGGGCTTGGGGCGACGATGCGGCATGAGCATGCGGGACTGGCGATTCCGGACTTCCCCCGGGCCTATGGACAGTGGATTCCCGACACGTCGCCGGCCGCGATCGCCGTGATCAATGAGGGCCGGGTCGCCAGGAATGAAGTCCCCACAAACGCCCTGTATATTTGGGTGCAGATGGTTCACCGCGGGGTGGCGGTAGCGATCCTTGTGGGGGCATTGGCGGCGTTTTGGAGAGCCCGGTCAACCTCCCGTCTGCGGGTGACGAAGTCCTGGAGCCTGTGGTGGTTGGGGATGATTGTTGCCCAGGGCGGTCTTGGGGCCTGGACGATTTGGTCCAATAAAGCGGCTGATGTTGCGACCACACACATGGCGCTGGGGGCGCTTATTCTTTTGGTCGGCGTGGCGTTCAGTTTCCGGCTGATCCGGGGAGCTGAGGCGGCCCGGTTCCGTGTCTCAGAGCCCTCGATCCCGGGGAAGTTGGCTTCGACAATCGCATGAAATCCGCCGCCGCCATTCCGGAAAATCCGTCCGTGCTCGGGGATGTGATGGAGCTTGTGAAGGCGCGGCTTTCGCTGCTGGTGTTGATCACGACGCTGGTGGGTTTTTTGTTGGGGTGGCAGGGACCGATGGACTGGCTGCTGCTGCTTGCGACCCTGACCGGGACGGCGTTGTGTGCCGGGGGAGCCGCTGCGCTGAACCAGTGGTGGGAGCGCGATGTGGATGCTCGGATGCGGCGGACCCGGAACCGGCCGCTTCCCGGTCGCCGGATGCAGCCGGTGGACGCCCTGCTTTTCGGGCTGTTTTTCTCGCTGGCCGGGATCGTGATCCTTGGGGTTTTCACGAACATCCGGGCGGCCTTTCTCGCCTTTGCAACGATCTCGATCTACATCCTGGTCTATACGCCGATGAAGCGCTGGAGTTCGTTGAACACTCTTGTGGGGGCTGTTCCCGGAGCTTTGCCTCCGTTGATCGGGTGGGTGGCAGCGCGAGGTCATTATAACCTGGAAGGCTGCCTGCTCTTTGCGGTGCTGTGGTTCTGGCAGATGCCACATTTCCTTGCGATCGCGTGGATGTATCGGGACGATTACCAGCAGGGCGGGTGCGTGATGATCACGGCGCATGATCCTGAAGGGAGCGCGACCTCGCGGCAGGCGCTGCTCTATGCGTTTTGCCTCCTGATGGTGACCCTGCTGCCCGCCTTGCTCGGGTTCAATTCACCGCTTTACTTTTTTGCGGCGCTGGTTCTAGGAACCGTATTCTGCGGGTTTGCGATGAATTTTGTATTGCGGCGGGACAGGGATTCGGCGCGGCGGCTTTTCTTTTCCTCGATCCTTTACCTTCCGCTGTTGCTTGGCGTGCTGGTCGCGACGGCGCGATGAAACATTCGATTGGCTGGGTGGTGGCGGTCATGGCGGTGGCGATGGTTCTGACCTATGCGTGGACGAGCCTGCGGGGGACGCAGCCGGTCCGGCTGTCTGCACGGCTTCAGCCCCGTGCGGCGGTGGGGGATTTTGTGCTGACCGATCAGGAGGGGAAGGCATTCGGCCTCGCGGATTTGAAGGGGAAAATCTGGGTGGTGAACTTTGAATCCACGCGTGGAGGAGCTCCGTCACCGCTATTGGCCTCGCGCATGGCCGAGCTGAACACGGCGATCGGAAGGGCGGGGGCGGGTTTGGAACTGGTGACCATGGTGCTGAATCCTGAAAAAGTGAGTCCAGAAGAGGTGGCGGGATATGCGTCCCGGTTGGGGGCGGGGCCGGGGAGGTGGAAGTTCCTGACCGGCGACCCGGCGGAGATGGAAGCGCTGGCAAGGGATGGGATCCTGAAGCCTTTGGACAAAGACGGGAAGGAGCCCTCCTGGCCATCGACGCTGTTTGTTCTCGTGGATCGGGAGGGGCGGCTGCGCGGTTTCGAGGATGCAAATGATCCCGATGTGGTGCAGAAGCTTCTGATGGACATCGGGGATCTTCTGCGCGAGAGTCCGAACCCATGACCCCACTGCCGCCTTTGCGATGAGCGTCTCAGATCTTCCTGCACTCAACGCCGGCCTCAATGCAACGGCCACGATCCTGCTCCTTGCCGGGTTTGTCTTTATCAAGAACGAGCAAAAGCTGGCGCACCGGAACTGCATGGTGGCCGCGTTTGTGGTCTCCTGTGTTTTTCTAACGACCTACGTGCTGCACAAGATTCTGGTGCATGGGGTTCACACTCCCTTTGGGGGCGAAGGGGGCGTGAAAGTGTTTTATTACGGGATGCTGATTTCGCATGTGATCCTCGCCATGGTGATCGTCCCTTTGATTTTGGTGACGATGACGCATGCGGTCCGGGGCCGGCACGAGCGTCACCGGGTGTGGGCGCGGTGGACATTTCCCCTTTGGATGTATGTTTCCGTGACCGGGGTGCTGGTTTATTTTATGCTCTATCAATGGTTCCCGAAAACATGACGCCAAAGGGAGTCGCCCATCCGGGCGTGCTTGATGCCTTTGCCTATGATGCCCGTCGCGACACACTGGTCCTGGCAATGTATGAGACTCGGTCGTGGGATGGTGGGGAGCCCCAGCTTTTTCAGCTCCAGGAAAAGTTGAATGCGTATGCGTCGTTCATCCTCGACGGCGAGATGACCGAGTCGTTTCCGCAGTATGCGGACCGGCCGGTTGAGATTCAGGTAAGGACGAGGCACGAGCCGGACGAAGTCGCGTTGCGGCTGCTGGCTCAGGCGAGGGAGCAATTGGAATTGCAGCAGATCCGGCTGGAGGTGATCCTTGTGGACGCCGGGGGTGACGCTCAGGACGCCGGGGGGTGCGGTTGCGGTGGCGGGCCCTGCCATTGAGCCGCGGCCGTAAAACCTAACAACCGCAGATGCTCTACAGGCTGAATGGCTATGCTTTTAACGCGAGGGCGCACGAAGGACGTGAACGGTAATTTCCGGAGGGCAATTCCAGCGCGCGGGGACGGCGCAACTTCCTGTGCCGGGCGAGGTATAGCCTTGCAGGGTCCCATATTGCCATGGGCCGCGGATGAACGGCTTGGGCACTTTGCAGGGAACGACCACGGGATGTCCGCCCGGCAGGCAGATCTGCCCTCCGTGGGTGTGTCCGCTGAGCTGAAGGTCGAAGCCCTCCTCTGAGGCCTCGAGGTAGGTTTCTGGGCTGTGTGAGAGGAGGATAACGCAGGCGTCCTTTGGAGCCGGGCCCCGGGCAAGAGCGAGGTTGTGGGTTTTGTAGAAATGCGGATCGTCGATGCCGGCGATCCAGAGGCAGGCGTCGTCGCGGGCGATTTCTGCGTGGGCATTGAGAAGGATCGGCAGCCCTGCGGCTTCGAGGGAGGGGACCATCTCAATGCAGTCGTGGTTGCCCAGGATTCCCCACCGTTGAGGGGAGAGTGTCCGCGCGATCGATTCCATGGCCTCCATGCAGGGACCGTAGTCGCCATCCGTCTTATTCCGGTAGTCCCCGGTAACAACGGCCGCATCGTGGGGTGTCCGGCCAACGAGGTCGGCGATTCGCGGGGCGAGGCCGGGATCCAAGTCGATGTGAAGGTCGGTGAGTTGGAGCAAGCGAAAGCCGTCAAACGCCGCCGGGAGGTGGGGCAGAATCCACTCGCGGGTGACGGGGCGCACGTCGAGGAAGCTGCGCCTGGTGATGCGGTCAAGGCCACTGAATTTGAGAGCTGCAGCGACGAGTTCGTCAAAGGGAAGAAATCGCTCGAGGCGGAAGATTCCCTCGCCTTGGTGGAGGAGCTTCGCCGAGTTGCCGGCCTGTTTGAGGAGGCGGTTGGCAAGGTGGTCGCGACCAATCCGCTTTTCAAGCAGGAGGTAATCAGCGTCTTCCATTTCCCCGGGCAGTCAGGGAGTGGGGCTCGGCATCGGAGTTGGAGGGGGCGGAAAACGAAGGGGAGTGAAATTCGGCTTGCTGCCATCCGTGCTCCAGAAGACCTCCTCGATGCGGTCCCAGACCACGCTTTCTGTGCCCTCGTAAAGCGAGAGGGCTTTGAGCTGGCGGCGGACTTCCTTTCGAAGGTCAAAGCTGGAGGCCGAGGGGTCGAGGGGGATATTCAGGCCACGGAGACGAATGGAGTTTTGGTTCAGGAGTTGGGGCTGCATGAAGACGTAGGCACCGGCGGGGATGTCGCCAGGGCTTTCGAGGCAGCGAAGTGTCAAAAAGAGGGTGTTCCCCACACGGGAGGGCCACATTTCAAAGGTGTATCGATTGACCTCACGGGGCTTTTTTCCGGGCAAAGCGACCTCCACGGCATAGCGGTCGGAGTTGATCGGGGTGACCATGGCCCGGGCGGTGCGGCCCTTGTCATCCTTCGTTTCCCAGACGCCCAGCAGCCAGGTGTTGACCGAGGCCGTGGGGCCGCTGGTGAGCGGCTTGTCAAAAAAGCAGCCGGAGAGGCTCAGGCAGGCCAGGAGGACGGGAACCAGTCGGAAAGAAATTCGCATCCCCCGCCTATATCCAAGTTCCGTCGTGAATGACACTGTTTTTCGGGACGACGACAATTCCGTCGCGGATATAGTAGCCGTCGCCATCGAGATCCTGCGATTTCCCCTCTGGAGAAATGACGACCTGATTTCCGATGCGGGCATTTTTGTCGATGATGGCCCCATTGATGACGCAATCGCGGCCGATTCCGATGGGGGGGATCCCCTCCTGCTCCACATAGACCTCGGCCTCGTAGAAGTCCGCGCCCATCATAATCGTGTTTTTGAGGGTGGACCCGGACTGGATGACGCTGCGGATGCCAAGCACGCAGCGGTCGAGAGTGACGTCGCCGATGATGCATCCGTCGGAAATCATGGCATTGGAGACATTGGCGGAGTTCACCACGCTTGCGGGGAGGAAGAGGGGTTGGGTGAAAACCGGTGAGCCGGGAACGTAGAAGCTGTATTGAGGGTTCGGGGCGGTGAGGGCGAGATTCGCCTCAAAAAAGGCCGAGATCGTTCCGATGTCCTCCCAATAGCCCTGGAAGATGTGGGCCATGACCTTGTAGTCGCTGATGGCGGCCGGGATGATGTTTTTCCCGAAATCGACAAAATCGTTGTCCAGGCAGGCTTCAAGCACAGAGCGGTTAAAGATATAGATGCCCATTGAGGCCTGGTAGAGGTCGGCATCCGGGGCCTGGCCGATCGCGGTGAGAAGGTCGTGGGGGATGCGGAGGGAATCAAGGATTTTCGGGTCCTTCGGTTTTTCGACGAACTGATGGATGCGTTTATCCTCATCCGTGAGCATGATCCCGAAGCCGGTGGCGGGTTCGCGGGCGACGGGAATGGTGGCGATGGTGAGGTCGGCCTCAGTCTCCACGTGTTGGCGGAGCATCTCGCGGTAATCCATGCGGTAGAGCTGATCACCGCTGAGGATCACATAGTATTCGTAGGGATGCTCGAGGAAATACCGCATGTTCTGGCGGACGGCATCCGCCGTGCCCTGATACCAGCGCGAACCCTCGGGGGTTTGCTGTGCGGCGAGGATTTCAACGAAGCTGGGGGTGAAGTCGTCGAATTTGTAGCTGGAGTTAATGTGACGGTGGAGCGAGGTGCTGTTGAACTGGGTGAGGATGTAGATCCCGCGGAAGCCCGAGTTGAGGCAATTGCTGATCGGGATGTCCACCAGGCGGTATTTGCCTCCGAGCGGGACGGCGGGTTTGGCGCGCTCTTTCGTGAGGGGGAAGAGTCGGGTGCCGGCCCCTCCTCCCATGATGATTGCCAGTGTTTTCGAAATCGGGAGGGTGTTCGAGGGAAGGCTCATATCGAAATTGCATCTTGCCGCATCAGTTGGGAATTGTCACGATTCAAAATTCTATGTGTGGCATTGTTGGGTATATTGGGCATTCTGAGGCATTGCCGGTGCTTTTGGATGGGTTGCGGAGGCTGGAATACCGCGGGTATGACTCCGCCGGGGTTGCCGTTTTAAATGGAGGCGACATCCAGGTGAGGCGTTCGGTTGGTCGCATTGCCCACCTGGCCGAAGCGATCGGGGTGAGCCCGGTGCACGGGGCCACGGGCATCAGCCATACAAGGTGGGCGACCCACGGGGAGGTGACGATTGAGAACGCACACCCGCATTTCGACCAGAGCGGCCACCTGGCCTTGGTGCACAACGGGGTGATTGAGAATTACCAGACGTTGCGCGAGCAGATGCTTGCCAAGGGGCATGTGTTTCATTCGCAGACGGACACGGAGGTGCTTGCGCATCTGGTGGGCGAGGCCTTTGAGGAGGGGGGCGAGCGAACGCAGGACGGCCTGGTCGAGGCGGTGAGGAGGGCGCTCCGGCAGGTGATTGGCACGTATGGGATCGCGGTGATTGACTCCGAGGTCCCGGGCGTGATGGTAGGGGCGCGTCGGGGCAGCCCGCTGGTACTTGGAATCGGGAGGAATGAGCATTTTCTGGCGAGTGATGTGAGTGCGATTGTGGCGCATACCCGGGAGGTGGTTTACCTGAACGATTACGAGATTGCGGTTGTGCGGGCGGAGGGATTTGAAATTTCAACCGTGTCCGGATCGGGAGCGGATTTTCAGGTGAGCAAAGTGGAGTTCAGCGCGGAGGCTGTGGACAAGGGGACGTTCCCTCACTACATGCTGAAAGAGATTTACGAGCAACCCAACTCGATCCGGGATGCGATGCGCGGACGGCTTTCAACCGAGGAAGCGACCGCGAAGCTGGGTGGTTTGAACATGACGAATGCGGAGTTGCGTGCGGTGGACCGCATTGTTTTGAGCGGCTGTGGAACGGCTTATCACGCCGCGATGGCGGGCGAATACCTGATTGAGAGCCTGGCGCACATTCCGGTGGAATGTGAAATTGCGAGCGAGTTTCGCTATCGGAACCTGCCGATGGATCGGGACACGCTGGTGTTCGTGATCAGCCAGAGCGGGGAGACAGCGGACACGCTGGCGGCCCTGCGCGAGAGCCGGCGGAAGGGACACCGGACACTCGGCATCTGCAACAACGTGGCGAGCACGATCGCGCGCGAGAGTGACGGCGGGGCCTATATGCATGCCGGGCCAGAGATCGGCGTGGCGGCGACCAAGTCCTTCACCTCGCAGCTGACGATTCTGACGCTTCTTGGGCTTCTCCTTGGGCGCATCCGGCATCTCAGCCATGCGGAGGGCCGCACGATTATTGCAGAGATGGAGAAGCTGCCCGACCTTGTGGCTAAAACCCTCGAACTGGACGCCTCGATCAAAGTCGTTGCCGAAAAATACGCCCATGCGAAGAATTTTCTATTCATGGGGCGGCAGGCAAATTTTCCGATTGCGTTGGAAGGCGCTTTGAAGCTGAAGGAGATCAGCTACATATCGGCGTCGGGGTATCCAAGCGCGGAGCTCAAGCATGGCGTGATCGCGTTGATAAATGAGGAGACGCCCTCGGTTTTTATAGCCCCATCGGATGCGGTCTTTGACAAGAACGTCAGCAACATCGAGGAGGTTAAGGCCCGCAAGGGACCGGTCATTGCAATTGGAACCGAAGGCGACACGACCCTGGCGAAAATCTGTGACGACGTGATCCTGATTCCGGCCGCGCCCGAGTATCTGACGCCGATTCTCTCCGTGATTCCGCTCCAACTGCTCTCCTATCACATCGCGGCGACGCTGGGCTGCGATGTGGACAAGCCCCGGAATCTTGCCAAGAGCGTGACCGTCGAATAAGGGGGGCGGCGACGCGATAATGTGCGTTTTGTCTTTTGCAGCGCGATGAGCAGGCGCAGCGTCACCAAGGCCACTTGAGCCTACTCATCTTTCAGCCTTCCATCGTCGCGGTGCGCTCGAGGCGCACTTTGTCTTTGGCCAGCGCTTCGTAGCCGGAGATCACGTCGAAAAGTTCCTCGTCGATACCGCTTTGTCGCAGGCGATGGAAGGTGCCATGTAGCGTCTCCAGCAGGTCGTCGATATTCTTGTCGGCGCGCTGCATCGCAGCAAGTCGGCTCGCGTTCTCGCTCGCAAGGGATTCGGCGCACGCCCGAAAGAGGGAGATGAAAAGGTATTCGCGAATGAGTGCCCGCAGGGTGGCTGTGCCGCCGCTCAGGACCTCGGGCAATGTCTTGCTCGGCCAGGGAGTTTTAGCCAGTTCTTGCTGCCATTGCGCGTCGAGTGGTAAAAGCCGCTGGCTGACTGGTTCGTAGAGCGCGTCGGATTTCGGACGGTTGTGGAAAACGTAAAGCTGCGCCTGCCCTCCCTCGTCCGGATGGGATTCGCTTTCGATCTGAATCTGCCCGATAAGGGGAGTGATCGCCTGGACGGAGTTTGGCACGGCAAATATCCCCGCAAGCTCGACCCCGGCGTCTTCAAGCCGCGCCTTTACCCGCTCGCCGACAGCCCAGACCTTCGGATGGCCGGACAAGGCGGATAGCGTCTTCATTGCATAGTCAGCGACGGTGTCGTTGAATTGCCCCACCAAGCCCTGGTCGGAACCGAAGACAATAGCCCTGATGCTGGACGTTTTGTTCGCATCTTTTTGGAAAAGAGGAACGACGGCGGGTTGGATCTCCCGAAAGCAGGCGCCCAACCCCAACTCCACAGTTCGATAGTAATCCCCCAGTGTCTCCACCGATTTTTCATATTGCCCGATACTCGACGCAGCCAGAGCTTTCATCGTGCGGACAACAGATTGCAGATCGCCGGCACTGCTGATCTGGCGGCCCAGGCTCGCGGTGCTATCGCTCATGGCCTCTCCTCTGGCTTGGCCTCCGCCGCTGGTGTGGAATTGTTTGATTTGGATTCCGACTTGATCGGATCCCTTGACTCAGGTCCAGAATCTTTTTCGGCCTTTTTGTCCGGCTTGTCGAGATTGCCTTCCGGCGTGGACAGGTAGGGTGCGAGTGCCTGGCGTGCGATTTCGATGATGGCCTTGCGATCTCCGTCGCTCAGCTTGTCGGCTGTTTCAAAACGTTCGCGTATCTCTGTCGGTATCTCCTCGACAGCCTCGTGCACGGCGTTCTGGGCATCCTTCATCCGATCCAGCGGCACGGAATCAAAGAGCTCTGCAGTTAAAGCCAGCAGCACTGCGATTTGGGCAGGCACAGCCAGCGGGGCCAGCTCCGATTGCTTGAGGCAGGCGCGGATGTGGCGGCCATGGTTGATGATCTTGCGGGTGTCCTCATCGAGGCGGGCTCCAAAACGGGCGAAGGTTTCCAGTTCCTCAAACTGTGCATAGGCCAGTTTGAGGTCGCCTGCCACCGCGCGGTAGGCTGCGCGTTGCGCCTTGCCACCAACACGCGAGACGGATTTGCCGACATCAACGGCCGGAAGCACACCCAATCCAAACAGCGACGGCGAGAGGTAGATCTGCCCGTCCGTGATGGAAATCAGGTTGGTTGGAACGTAGGCGGAAATATTCTGCGCCTCGGTCTCGATAATTGGCAACGCCGTCAGCGAGCCGCCACCGCGTTCCTGACTCAAATGCGTGGCGCGCTCGAGCATCCGGGAGTGGATGTAGAAGATGTCGCCAGGGAAGGCCTCGCGTCCCGGTGGTCGCCGGAGGAGCAGAGATAATTCCCGATAGGCCCGTGCGTGATGTGTGAGATCGTCATAGACGATCAGCACGTTTCGCCCCGCTTCCATGAAATGCTCTGCGATGCTGGTGGCGGCATAAGGTGCGATGTAGGCCAAGCCCGGCGCGTCGTTGCCCTCCGTCACGACGACGACCGTGTATTCCATCGCGCCGCGTTCCCGCAATACGGCGACCGCCTTGGCCACGGCGGAGGCACGCTGGCCGATGGCGCAGTAGACACACAGCACGTCTTTTCCGCGCTGGTTGAGGATCGTGTCGATCGCGATCGCCGTCTTGCCGGTCTGCCGGTCGCCCAGGATCAATTCGCGCTGCCCGCGCCCGATGGGAATGAGCGCGTCGATCACCATGAGACCTGTCTGAAGGGGCACCGTAACCGGACTGCGGTCCATGATGGCTGCGGCAGGTCGCTCGATCGGTAGGCGCTCGCTGGCACCCACCGGCCCGTTGTCATCAAGCGGGCGGCCCAGCGGATCGATCACGCGCCCGAGCAAAGCATCGCCCACGGCAACGTCCATCACCCGGCCCGTGCGCTCGACCTCATTGCCAGCGTGCAGGTGCGCGTAATTTCCCAGCAAAACGACACCGATTTCGTCCTCATCGACATTGAATGCGATGCCGAAGACTCCTCCAGGAAACTCCAGCAGTTCCTCAAAACCCACGCCCGGCAGACCGGAGACGCTGGCGATGCCGGTGGAAACAGTGGTAATCGTGCCCACCTCACGTGGCACCAGCTCAGGGGTGAAGTCCCTGCACACCTGCCCGATGCTCGAGAGCGCATCGTCGAAGACGCTCTGCAAACTTTCAGGTGCGGTGTTCATTCTGGTGTGTTGGAAATTTCCTGTTCGCCGAGCAAAGTACGGTTGGGAACAAGATTATAATCGCGACACACGGCAGGCGGTGCAATGGGGTGAAACCCTTATAAGGGCTACTTAACAAGGACGGGGAGTTTTTTTGACCGTTGCCCGCAAAACAGCCATGCCGGAATCAGTTGGCTCGATAGAAGCGGATGGAGTCGTCTGCATGGGACTTGAGATCGTCCAGTCGCTTCAACCGGATCGTTCTCGATATCCCCTGCGGCCGTTTGCTTGAGAAATTGAGAGACGAGGGCAAAAAATGACGTTCGCAGCTCCGCAGCGCACAGGGATTGCGAAGTTGAACCCAAGGAAAACTCAATCACCGACCCGGCTTGACATGCGTGTTTTTGTATTTTACAATTTTCTGTATGGAGACAACAGTCACGTCCACCGAAGCTGCAAGGCATCTGGGAGATATCCTGGCGCGCGTCAAGCACACGGGGGAGAGTTTCTTGTTGACGAAGAATGACAAGCACCTTGCACGCTTGGTGCCTGTGAAAGTTGGCAGGCCTGCCACGGGCGAGGCCATCATGACGGCCTTGGAGCGCCTGCCTTGGGATGTCGATTTTGCGGATGATCTCGAGAAGGTGAATCGCCTGGATCGGATTCCGGACAACCCATGGGCCTGATTCTGGACACCTCTGCTCTGGTGGCGCTGGAACGATCTGTTGGCACCGAGGCCCCTCTGTCCCTTCCACCCGGGGAAGCTTATGCCTTGCCAGCCATCGTTTGGGCGGAGGCGTTAATCGGCGTTCGGCTGGCTGCCGATGCGGCGCGGGCGGCCCGTCGGTTGGCGCGGTTGGAAGCCATCCGAAAAGTAACCGGCATCGAGGATTTTACCCCGCTGGTCGCAGAGCATTATGCCGATGTCTTTGCAGAATTGTCGCGGGTAGGCACCCTCATTCCCCAGAACGACATGGCGGTGGCGGCTACGGCGAGAGCCCTCGGTTTTGGCGTTATCGTCGGCCCGGACGACGAGGCCCATTTTCAACGAGTCAGTGGCCTCGAGGTGATCGTGCTGAGCTTATGAGGTAGAAAACGCGGCGTGGCGATGAAGAAAATTTTCCGCCACTTCCGGCCCGGACGGGCAGGCCCTCAAAGTTTGACGTTTCCTGCAGTCGGAAAGCAGGAGAAAAACCTAAGAGGGTTGAGCTGGAAATATTCTGTGGTATGGGCATCCTGCCCATGTCTTGCTGGATTGTTACGCATGGGCAAGATGCCCATGCCACGGGAATTTGTCGAGCAGCAGGGCTTCATGAATCCTTTGGTTTGGTTGAGATGGGTTTTGCCTTGAGAAGCTCCTCGACCCCTTTCTCCAGCGATTTGAGGTCATCCGCGATGCTCCAAGCGACCTTCTGACCATTTGCTGTGAGTTCGATCCCGCTGACCAACTCTGGAGCGGTCTCAAATCGGAGGGGAATATCCGCCGCGAAGGTTTCGTTGAGTGCCTTCTGTATGGCATCGCGCTGGGCCGCCGGCAGCTCAAACACACTTCGAACCAGCGCCGGATCAGACGTAGCCTTCAGAGCTTGGTTGAGGGCGACTTTGGCCGCTCCATCCATCTCGCACAAACGGCGGAGTAGCACCTTGACCATGCGTTCCTCGAGGCTTGCCGTGGCGAGATCCGAGAGCACCTTGCGGGCGATGGCGAACACTTCCTCCTGGGCTCGCCGGGTGATGGTCTGATTTAGATTCTTGGCCTCGCGTGCCAACGACTCCTGCCGTTTTTTCTCCAAGGCGTCCGCCGCCTGGCGCGCTTCGTCCATCAGCCGTTCACGCTCAGCTTTCGCCTCTTCCGTCGCCTTGGCCAGCAATGCGGCGCGCTCCTGGTCAAAATCCTCATTCTTCTTCTGGAACTCCTCGCGTTCTTGTTGGGCCTCGTTCTTTTTCGTCTCAGCGGCCTCGAGTTCCTTGGCGATGCGCTTTTCGCGAGCGTCGATGGCGCTGAGGATCGGTTTGTAAAGAAAGCGCTTCATCAACCACACTAGGATGAGGAAGTTGAGCACCTGCGCCCCGACCGTGAACCAATCGATGAGCATGGGTTAATTGCCTGCGGTTGCGGCGATGACGTGATTCCAGAACGGGTTGGCGAAGATCAGGATCATCGAGACCACGAAGCAATAGATGGCTGTGGACTCGATCATTGCCAGACCGACGAAGAGAGTCCGGGTGATGGTGGCCGAGGCGTCGGGTTGCTGGGCCAGCGAACTCAGGGCGATGGCGACCGCCTTCCCCTCCGAGAGCGCCGGTCCCATCGTGCCGAAACCGGTGGTGATGCCGGCGGTGACAATGGATGCCACCGCGATGATTGTCATGTTGTCCATGGGATGTCCTTTAGTTTGTTGTTGGTTGAAGTTCGGGTGTCGACTGAGGTTTGGGTTTTTGCGTGCGCACGGCGGCCGCGATGTAAACCGCAGCCAGGATGCTGAAGATGTAGGCCTGCACCATGCCGGTGAGAAGGCCGAGCAGAGTCATCACAATGGGGAACAGGAATGGCGTAATCGTGAGCAGAATGCCGATGATCATCGCCCCACTCATCATGTTCCCAAAGAGACGCACGGCCAATGCAAGCGTGCGCGAGACCTCGCTGATGATATTGAACGGCAGCATGATGAACGTCGGTTCCACATAGGACTTGAGGTAGCCGCCGAGACCCTGTTCCGCGATGCCGAAGAGTGGGACGGCCACCAACACGCACAGCGCCAGGGCCACCGTGGTTGAGAGCGACCCCGTCGGAGGCTCGTAGCCGGGAATGATGGTGCAGAGGCTGGCCAGTCCGACGAATAGAAAAATCGTGCCTAAAAAGCCGATATACTTCTCCGGGTGGGGGAGTCCGACTTCTTCGATTTGCTTCGCAATCGCGGTGACCACGATTTCCAGCAGGTTCTGCCAGCGGGAGCGATTGTGTTCCGAGGTGAGTTTGCGGGTGATCAGCTTGGAGCCGACAACCAGCACAAACATGAGCCCCCAGGTGAACACAATCGTGGCGTTGAGTTTAAAAAACCCGTGCTGCCAGAAAATCAACTGGTCGGGACTAAGGCGCATGGCTGGCCTCCCGCGTGATGTTGGTTGGGTTTTTACGTGAGGGCCTGGTCAGCCACATCACGACAAGGCGCGCCATGACGAAGCCGAGAAGACACACCAGCAGTCGTTCCCATTGACCTCGACCGACGAAGGTAAATCCCGCCAGGGCAATACTCATCCGCACCAGCATGCTGCCGAGAAACCAGAGCGCTGGGCGAGGGGAGGAGGCGCCTTTTTGCACCGTCCACCAAAGACCGCCAAAGAAGATCGCGCCGAGTCCTCCGCCCGCCATCCAGGCCACAATCAGACTTAGTGTTTCATTCATGGTCGTCCTCCTGTTCGTCGCGCATGGCCTTTTCTTCCTTGGCGACCCAGTGCCATGCGTTCAGACACCCGATCATCAAGCCTGCCACCAAAAGCGCCAGCGTCCAGGAATGCGTGCCCGGATAGTGTCCGTCCACCCAGAGACCCAGCCCCGCGCCAAGAAGCGTCGGAACCACGACGGACCAGCCAATCAGGCCCATCATTCCCAGGCCGAACCAGACGCCCGGCGTCCCGTGACGCTGCGCCTTGAGTTTGCGCGCCGCCTTCGCCCCGACTTGAACGGCGAGCGGGGGCTCGTCTTGTGGAGGATTGTTTGGTTTGTCACTCATGGTTAAAGGTCGCGAACCGCCGTAGAAAACCGGATTCCAATTTGGCCATAACGGTGCGCACGCTTTGTTCATCCTCGTCGAGAGTGAGAAACTCCTGTTTTACCGCATCGCGCAGCTCGTTAAGGTCGGCGCCGCCCAGCGCACTCCGGACGGAGACGAGGACATCCGCACCTGTTTTCACCAGCACCCCTTCGTCCACCGCCACGAAGACCTCGCCGTCGGCTTCGGTTTCGTAGGTCAGAATCCCCGGAGCGAGTGCCGCCACGCAATCGAGGCGACGCTGCAGAAGTCCGAATGATCCCTCGTGCGTCTCCGCGACGATCCGCGAGACGCCGGTTTTCTCAGCGAAGACTTGGAACGGTAGGAGGACTTTAAGATTCATGCGCGGCGCCGGGTTGAGATTTCGCTTTGGTTTTAGCCTCTTTGATCGAACCGATCATATACAGCGCACTTTCCGGGTGATCCTGGAACTCGTCGTGGAGGATCCGCTCGCAGCCATCTAGCGAATCCGGCAGGCTGACCAGTTTTCCCTTGATGCCGGTAAATTGCTCGGTTGTGAAAAACGGTTGGGTCAGGAAGCGCTCCAGCCGCCTGGCACGAGCGACCACGTTGCGGTCCTCGGGCGAAAGCTGCTCCAGGCCCAGCATCGCGATGATGTCCTTGAGATCGGCATACTGCGCAAGGGTCCGCCGGATTTCCTGAGCCAGCGCATAATGCCTCTCACCGACGATGCCCGGCGTCGCCATTTTGGAGCTGGATTGCAGCGGATCAACAGCCGGGAAAAGCCCCTCGCTGGCCCGCTTGCGCGAGAGCACGATCGACGCGGAGAGATGCGAGAAGGTATGGACCGCCGCCGGATCGGTAAAATCATCCGCCGGCACATAGACGGCCTGGATGGAAGTAATGGCCCCGGTGTCCGTGTTGGCGATCCGCTCTTCCAGTCCCGAGAGTTCGGTGCCCATCGTTGGCTGGTAGCCGAGACGCGATGGCATCTGGCCCATCAGGCCAGAAACCTCCATGCCCGCCTGGATGAAGCGGAAGATGTTGTCAATGAGGAGCAGCACGTCGCGGTGCTCGTCGTCGCGGAAATACTCAGCCATCGTGAGGGCTGCATGCCCCACGCGAAACCGCGCGCCGGGGGGCTCATTCATCTGCCCGAAGAGCATGACCATTTTCGGCAACACCCCGGCCTCGTCCATCTCGCGGTAAAGCTCCTCGCCCTCGCGGCACCGTTCGCCAATCCCGCAGAAGATGCTCACGCCTTCCTGGTGTCCGATCATGTTGTGGATCATTTCGGTGAGGAGCACGGTTTTGCCCACACCCGCCCCGCCGAAAAGCCCCGCCTTCCCGCCACGCTCCAACGGCAGCAGCACGTCGATGACCTTTATGCCGGTCTCAAAGATTTCTGATTTTGTGGAACGTCGGGCCAGCTGTGGCGGAGCATGATGCACGGACCGCCATTGGACATCCGCTGGCGGGGCTTTGCGGTCAATGGCGTTGCCAAACACGTCAAACATCCGCGAGAGGATCGCTTTGCCGACCGGCGCTTTTAGAGGGCCGCCGGAGTCGGCGACGGTCATCCCGCGAGCCAGTCCCTGCGTCGGCGTCAACGTTATCCCGCGCACGAGATGGGCACCACGTTGGGCCTGCACTTCAATGACAATCTTCCCGTTTTCTCCCGCATGCAACAGGCTGTTGATCGGTGGCAAATGGCTGTCGAAATGCACATCGACCACGCTGCCACGGACGGAGACGACCAAGCCGGAATTTGCCTGTGCCTTCATTCTGCTAAAGCTGCCTCCGGTTGAATGATTGGACTGACAGCTGTGGGAGTGCTCAATGTCTGGCCCGCCGCATCGGCCGGGGATCCTTGCGGGAGGTGTTCCGGCAGGGTGAGGCGTGCCACGCCGATCCGGCTGTCCGCCATCCCATAATAGACGTCGAATAGCTCCGGGCTGCCGAGATCGTCACGGCGGTCGATGCCGGTCGGGAAGACGACATTGGCAACGGTGCCGCGCAACTCCTCTGGCGACTCGGGGGTTAACACCGGCTCGGGCGAACGATACAGGACTCTCTGCGGATGGGTCTCCGAGAGCACCATGACGCCGGCAGAGTAGCAAAGTTCCCGTCCACCTTTATCCGGCGCTTTGGATTTGGACACTCCATGATAAATGACCAGCCAGCCATGTTTCGTTAGAATCGGAGGTGTGCCGCCGCCGATTTTGAGCTGCTCCCATGGAGAGACTGGCGCCGCCAGGCGGTAATGCGAGTTGAACAAGCGGGGGTGATGAGGTTCGAGACCCTCCGGCAGCATCGGGCAGTAGGAAATCCAGATGCTTTCATGCTCGAGATCCACCCACCGGGATTCCCCTTCGCACTCGGTTTCCTCGGGTAGCGTTCCGGGAAATAGCGGCCGATGGATCAAGCCCATCTGCATCTTCCCGGCATGGTTGGGAATGACGACGGGGAAGACGCTGGCGTCCTTGTTGTCCACATGGACAAAGTCGATGCCACGATACGGCTCAAAGGTCGCCAGACCGATCCTCTGCCAATGGAACAAGTCCTCTGACATGGCCAGCGCAATCCGGGGTCCGATCGATGAACGAGCGGTGTAAGTCATCACGTAATGCCCAAGCGGATCGACAAACGTAATGCGGGCATCCTCGCAACCGCCGCCTCCGCCGGGTAGCAGTTCGTAGTCCGCCTCCGGCTCAAGCACAATGCCGAGCCGCTCGACTCCACAGGGATCGCCCGTATCGTTGAACTGCACGCGAGCGATGCCGATGCGCGAGTAGTTTCCCTTCGCCACGAGCCGTGGGAAAAGATAAAGGCAGCCATCAGGGCCACGCACGGCCGCCGGATTCAAGACACCTTCGACCTCGTGTGGGTTGGTGGGGTCCGGCTCCATGATCAGCCCAAGCCGATGGAGTTGAAATACACTCATGGATTTTCCTCCACGCTTGTATCCATAGCCTTGATCATGGATGTGTCGCAGCAGCTGGGGTGGGGGGCCGTGGCGTCAGCCCGGACCGCCCGCTCAGGTTGCCGCTCAAGACGTAAAAAACCATGGCGATAAACATCACTACGATGCCGACCCAGAAGCGCCAGTCGGTGTGCGCGCGTTCCCAATACGGAATATGACCTGGAGGAGTGCGTGTGCCGTGTGCCTCATGGCGGTGGTGACGATGTCTGCTCATTAGGTTATCTTGCCTCCCTTGAGTTGAATAGGGCTCAGTAGCCTTCTGTTTGTGTCCTGCGGGGTTGTTTCCATCGTGCCTCAGGGCACAAACTATGCCGTAGCTCTGATGTCTGGTATGGGGTGTTTACCCCAGCTCATGCCACTCTGTTGATTTACATGCTGAGCTTGGCGAAGAATATCCATCCTGGGTATCTCGCCCAAGGCGGTCGAGGTGGGGATCTGCCGGGCGAGAAAAATCCTGGCGGAACGAATCTCCGGCGACGAGTTGCTGGTTCCGGGAGCCGGGCAAATGCTGTGATTTTGGGTTCCCATTGAGATCCTCTATTTAGCCAACTCGGTGTCCAGTGCCTCGCGCACACGCGCCAAGCGATTCTCAAATCGGGCCAAGTCATGTGGGGATTCGATGGTGCGTTCACCCAGTTCGCCAATCCACTGTGCTTGTTCCCGGAGCGTACGTCGCTGGCTCAGGTTGGTCGTGAGACTGCCGATGGTTTGCAGTGCGCCGAGCATCCGCAGCATCACGCCGACATTGCCCGCGGCGCTTCCCCGGATTTGATCGAATGATTCGGCCACCAAACCGGCAAAGGTCGGTCCGATGCTGATCACCCTCAGTTCCCCTTCCTCATACTGATACGGCGAGGGGATCTCTCGGGACGCCAGTCGCGCCAGAATCGCCGTCAGGGAATCCACGCACATCACAGCCGTCGTGGTGTCGTTGATGCCCGGGGACAGTGCCCGGAGTGCCATGTCCACGAGCTGCCGGATGCCGAATGCGCAATCCTGCTCCACCGTGCGATGGCGGTCGATGCTGTAGGCCGCTTGCAGGTCGGCAAGGATTTCCTCTGCGGGCGGCTCATCAAGAGCGAGCGACGCAAGAGTGGTGCCTTGGACCACGAACTCGCCAATGCCGCGCTCCATTCGCAAGATGGTCTTGTGCTCCCGCGTCAACCGCAGGAGCGTCGCGTTATCCACGCTCTGAATATAACCATTCCCATGGACCGGGAGCGCCTGCCAGTTCCGCTCTGGCAGAACGAGCGGGGGCTGATCCTCGGCGTCGTCCGCTGGTCCTTTCCCAAGCTTCCCTGGAAAAAGGCGGTCGATAGCGTCCAAGGTCTCAGCGGCGACCGAGGCAATAATGCTCGAGGCTTGGATCGAAGAAGCGATGTGATGAATGAAGAATATGAGGGTGACGATGCCGCCGATCGCCAGCACCACGGCGAAAGATGCCGCCAGGCTCGGAACAAATCCGCCCTCGGCGTCGTTGCGGATGGTGCGCAAGACGATCAGGCAATAGGTGAAGATGCCGGTGAAAATTCCGAGCACGACCTGCACGACCCGGTCTCCCATAAAGTTGCGCAGGATGCGCGAAGTGTATTGGCTGGAGGCCAGTGCCAGCGTCACCAGCGTCATGGAAAACGTCACCCCCACTACGGTCATCATCGAACCAGCAATCGTTGATAGCATTCCGCGGGCCCCATCCGCTCCGGCGCCAAACAGGCGTGGCCACCGCGCCAGCCAGCGTTCAATACCGCTGGAATCCACTTCGATCAACGCTGCCGCGAGCACTATGCTGCCGAGAACAATCAGCGAAGGCACAAACCAAAAGCTCGTCCGCAGATTCATCCAAAGCCGTCTGATCTTGTTCATGGTTCACCCTACCATAAATGGCATTCGGCCTCAAAGTTCTTCACGAATGGCCTTCAATTCTTCGAGGCGCTCCTTATCGACTGTCGGATAACTCACTCCGAGTTCCTTCATGGTATCGAGGATGATTTGTGAAATGATAAGGCGGACACTCTTCGTGTCGTCGGCAACTGCTGCCCGAGCAATTAGTAGCCTTTTTTGAAGTCGACACCGTTGCATTTTGGACAAGGCGGCACATGCCCTGTTCCCTTGAGCTGCACTTTCTGTCCGCACGACAGGCAGGTCAAAGTGCCAGCGGATGTCATCTCGCCCGTCTTGTACGTAAGTGTCTCTTTGGTTTTACCACTCAGGGAGTGCAACGCATTTCCGGTTGATTCAAGCACGCTCGCGAGAGAAGAAAGTGCTCCCGCGCCCAATCGGGCCGGGTGTAACCGTTCCTTGGCTTCTTTGCGAAGTTGCTGAGCATCGGATATGGTCTGATCCAGGTCGCGAGCAAGATATTGCTTCAATTCGGCCCCTTGTTCAGCGCTGAATTCCCCGAGTGCGGTCAGCTGCTCGGTGGCTTTATCGAGCGCCACTGACAATGATTCCCGCCCACGTTCCTTTCCTGCCAAGTAAATTTCACTAAAATTACCGGCAAGTTTATCGTAATGCTCTGCCAGACGGCTCTTGTCCTGATCGTTGTTTTTCATGATGAATCTCCTGTAAACGCAGCATAGGAAGCAATGCTGCAATGCCATACGTTCGTGTTTATACAAGATCACACGGCGGCTTGGCATGGCGCAATGGGGTGTTCACCCCACACCGGAAGTGGAGCGCCAACTCCGCCTACTCAAAGACAAAGGGTGAAAGGTTTCGATATGCAGGAAGCCTCCGAGTGGCCTGGACATTCCTCGGTCATCGTGCCGCCATGGCTCCCTGCTTGTGGATGAAGTGGCTTTTCGACCTTCAAAGTTCCTTGCGGATGGCCTGTAATTCTTTTAGGCGCTCCTTACTGACTGTCGGATAACTCATCCCGAGTCCGTTCATGGTATCGAGGATGATCTGTGAAATGATCAGCCGGGCATTTTTCTTGTCGTCGGCGGGAACGACATACCAGGGTGCCTCAGCGGTACTGGTCGCTTTCAGACACGCCTCATACGCTTTCATGTAATCATCCCAGCGCTTCCTCTCGCGCACGTCTGCAAGGCTGAACTTCCAGTTCTTGTCCGGCTCATCGATTCGGTCCTCAAAGCGTTTTCGTTGTTCGTCCTTCGACAGGTGAAGAAAGAATTTGATAATCCGGGTTCCGTTGCGGTGGAGATGCGCCTCCTGTTCCACGATGGAACGATAGCGCTCCTCCCAAATGGCCTGCTCCGAGATCAACCCTTCGGGCAGGCCCTGGCTGCGAAGGATTTCCGGGTGAACACGAACGATCAGCACTTCCTCGTAATAGGACCGATTGAATATGCCGATCCGCCCGCGTTCCGGCAGGCGGCAGGTGGTGCGCCAAAGAAAATCGTGTTCCAACTCTTCGGTGCTCGGTTGTTGAAAACTGAACACCTGGCAGCCCTGCGGATTGACGCCTGACATGACGTGACGGATGGCCCCATCCTTGCCGGCGGCGTCCATTGCCTGAAAAATAAGCAGGATCGCATGGCGATTGGACGCGTAGTGCAGGCGTTGCAGTTCGCTCAACTCCTCAACGCCCTCCTCGAGCTGTTTGTGATAGTGCTTCTTCGACTTGAAGAATGGCTTCACTTTCGTCTTGCACTTACTGAGATGGAACCCTTCTCCAGGCACCACCTGAAAGTCTGCAGAGTTGATTTTCATCAATGGTCACTCAATCGCCCAAGTGTGTGGTCAAGGGATCTTTTGAGTTTTTCTGCCGCTCCATCAATCGCCTGGTTAATCGTCTCCGCCTCATCCGAAACTGCAACCGGTTGGTGACTTTCGAGGCGTGCCTCCATCATGCAGCGCTTGTCATGACTCCCGCCCTTTTCGCTGTTCTCATCGCTGAGATGCACTTCGACGCGAGTGATGTGTTCAGCCAGGTGGCCAAGCGTGCTTTCCAGTGTGGCCTCAGCCAGTGCGGCAAACTCTTCGCTACCTACGATGTTGTTGTCTGTGTTGATCTGGATCTTCATAGCTTGTTGCGTGTGTCTGGTTCCTTCAAAAACGGCACGTCGCGGCGGCGCCTGTTTTTGTTGGCATTTGTTCGGACGGAATGATCACCACTTGACCACCATTGCTCAACACCAGTTCGCCCAAGTCATCAAGCACGTCGTCCAGTTCCGGATCGCCCAAGTGGGTCAACTTAAGCTTCCCCGTCGCCGCATCGATTCGCCCGGCGATCTCGCGGTCGGCCTCGATCAATAGAGTCGTAATCCGGCCTGCCACTGCCGCTTTCGCGATCTCTTGCAGTTCGTCCAAGCCCAGGCCCTTCGATTTTGCGAGGGCGAAGTGCTCGGCCTGCTTTGCCAGACGCGACTGATATTGCGGTTCAAACACTTCCCACGCCTTCTCGCGCAATTCGTCCAGCGGCAACGCATCAGGATGGATCTTGATTCCTTCGTCCAGGAGAAAGGGGTTTTTGCTGATCTGATGAAACATTCCGTGATGTTCCGGCAAGGCCGCCAGCAGCAATGGCAATTTCGAGGGACGCGAGTGGTGTTGCAAAACCGCCTGGTCCACCGCCCGAAAAAACCGGTCGGCGTCAATGTCCACTTCATCTTTCTTCCCGCCGTGACTGTG
>JBGSJQ010000005.1:0-6503 GCA_041741775.1 Terrimicrobiaceae bacterium
TACACCATCCAAACCGGTGTTTTTGGGTCTGTGAGCACTCTCCAAAAAACGTATGGCCCACGGTGTTAGCTTCTTACACACTCTGAAATCTGTTCACTTTTGCTCCGGCAAAAATTCCACTTTTGCTCCGTCGCCGACAGGGCGTCGGAATCGTATTGTCTGGCCCTCGGAATCACGATAGAATCCCAACATACCCCATGAGCAAATCGACCACCCCCAAGAAAGTTCAGTTCATCGTCTATTTTATTGGCTTCACCGCCGCGCTGGCCGGGCTGCTTTTCGGCCTGGATGTCGGCGTGATTTCCGGAGCGCTGGCTTATATCAAGCACGAGTTTCTTGCCGACCTCACGCCCGTGGCGGCCGACTCGCGATCCGAGTTTATCGTCAGTGCGCTGCTCTGGGGTGCGGTGTTTGGAACCCTGATCAGCGGGTTCATCTCCTCAAAGTTCGGGCGGCGGAAAACGATTCTGGTGAGCGCCGTGGTCTTCATCGTCGGAGCGCTGGCCTGCGCAATGTCCCCCGATGAGAACTTCCTGATCGGCGCCCGGTTTTTGCTCGGGATTGGTGTGGGTGTGGCCTCGTTCACGGCCCCGCTTTACCTCTCGGAAATCTCGCCGCAGTCGGTTCGCGGATCGATGATTTCGATGTATCAGCTCATGATCACGATCGGCATCCTGATGGCATTTTTGAGCGACACCTGGCTCGCGACGTATGCGACATTTGGAGGAACAACTGGCGGCCATTGGCGGATCATGTTGGGGATTATTGCCATCCCGGCGGCGCTCATGTTTGTTGGGGTTCTTTTCCTCCCCGAGAGCCCACGGTGGCTGTTCATGAAGGGATTTCAGGACCACGCTGTTGCGGTGTTCCGGCGGATGAAGCTGGACGAGGCGGAGATCGCGGCCGAGGTGCAGGAGATCGAGGACAGCGTGAAGGTGAAGCAAAGCGGATGGGAGATGCTCCGCACGAACTCAAACTTCCGAAGGGCCATCGGCCTCGGTGTCGGGTTGCAGGTCATCCAGCAGCTTACCGGCATCAACGTGGTGATGTATTACGCCCCGACGATCTTCAAGCTGGCAGGATTCAATACGGATTACGAGCAGATGTGGGGGACGGTGGTCGTGGGAATCACGAACGTGCTGGCCACATTTATCGCGATCGCCTTCGTGGACCGGCTGGGTCGCAAACCGATCATGTATGCCGGGTTTGTGACGATGGGGCTCGCGATGGGCACGGTCGGGATGTTCTTCAACATGGGCATCGATAAGAATCCCGGTTTGGGATACCCGGCGATTTTTGCCCTCCTGATTTTCATCATCGGCTTTGCGATGAGCGCGGGGCCGATCATCTGGGTGATCTGCTCCGAGATCTATCCGCTGGCCGGACGCGACCTTGGGGTCACCTTCAGCACGACGACGAACTGGGTGGTCAACGCCATCGTCGGGCAGACATTCCTGACGCTCATCAACACGGTCGGCGGCGGAAATACGTTCCTGCTCTACGGCGGAGTCAACCTCCTCTTCATCGTCTTCTTCTTGATCTTCGTCCCGGAGACCAAAGGCATTTCGCTCGAGCAGATCGAGCGGAATCTCATGTCCGGCCTCAAGCTCCGGAAAATCGGACGCTGAGCGATAGGTGTTGCGCAGGGCCATTGGAACCTCTGAAAAAATAGGAAAAAGCCGCGCGAGAGCGAAAAGACCTCATTCAGGGCGGGGTGGGCATCAACGGGTTCTGAGCCGAGCCGAGAGCCGGGTCAGTTTGGATGGTGCGGTTCGGCTGAAACGCCGGCGGAGCAAGCGGGAGCGGCAGGGCGATGGCGTAGGATTTCAAATCGTTCCAATTGATCCCCAGAATGAAGTTGCCTTCGATGGACGCGATGTCGCGGCCTTCTTGTGGCCGGTTGGCGGCAAAATTGGCGAGGCCGGAGCGAAAGGCTGGCAGGGGCAGAGCATTCGTCATGCTATTCGCCGAGATGGTGACGAACGAGCCCGGCCGGAAATCCGGCGGCCAAGAATCCGGCGGCCTGTGCGCGGGGAATCGGGCGAGGGCGAGGGGAACGGGAAAGACCATCGTCAGCAACGCCGCGCAGGCCAAACCCGTCAGAAGGGCCTGGCTCTGGATGGGCGGCTCTTGTTGAGGATGCTCAGCAAAAGAACCGGCGGGCGATGGAGGGTTTGCAGCGAAGAGGAGGGCGGCGAGCTGGGCGGAAGAGTGCTTCCAAAGGAAGACGAGGAAAAATATTCCGATTCCCGGGAGCAGGGACTGGATGGGGACCGTCGCAGCGTAGGGGCGGACTTCGGCGTCCCATGGCGGGGCAAAGGGAATGGAGGCAAAAATGCCGGCAGCGGCCAGCGTGAGCCAGAGGGCGTCGGCACGCAATCCGGGCCGGATCCAGCAGGCTGCGAGGCCGAGGGCTGCGAGGATCAGCGCCGCGTGGGCCAGGCGCTTCTCAGCACCAAAGCGGAACAGGAATCCCTTTTCTAAAAGCTCGCCGTAGGCGCGTGAGATGCCGCTGAGAAGCCGGCCGGGCTCGCTGCGCAGGAGGCGCACATTCTCGCTCATCACCGCGGCAGAGTCGCCGTTCGTTGCCTCGTAGCTCACGTCCCATTTGGTTCCGGTCAGCAGGCCATTGAGCGTGAAGGCAAAATTTCCAAATGCCTGTGGCTGGCCTTCGTAGAGGGCCCCCATCATGACGCGGTTGGAGAGAAACGCAGCCCCGACCAGGGCCAGCGAAAGAACCAGAGCTCCAAGGGCCGGGACCAACCGGTGAAACCATGAGGCCGCCGGCGTGGTCGTTTGGAAGGCTTGGATGCCGGCATGGAGCGCCAACGCCGGCAGAACAAATAGTGCGCCCGGACGCGCGCTGGAGCCCACCGCCAGCATGAAGATGCCAAGAAACAGCAGACGGTTGCGGTGGTTTTGCGAGGCCTGGAGAAGGCAGGCCAGCCCGAGCAGCCCGCAGGCCAGCCCAAGGCCTTCTGTCATGACGAGACCGCATCCATAGACCCGGAAATACAGCCAGCAGAGAGCGGCGAAAGCGGCGGTTCCAAGCGTAGAAATCCGCTCGCGAACGACCACGCAAACAAGTGCCAGGGAAGCCAGGACAGCGGCGGAGACGAGAAAATTGGCGGCTTGCAGGTGAAAATTTGTGATGCGGAGAAGCCCGGAAAAATACGCGGGATAGAGGAACCGCCCGTTGAAGGCCGCCGGCGTGTGTCCGTCCAGCGCGATCCCGCCCGCTTGCACGAAGTGGATCCACGCATCACTCCAGGGGATCGTGCCTGCCACGAGAAATGAGTCGTGGGAGGCGGCATTCACTCCATAGTGGATCCAAGCGGCCGCAGCCGGGTAGAGGCTGGTGATCAGGAGCGCGACTCCCCAACGAGGTGCCCGCCCGGCTGCAAGCGCCCCAAGGGACAGCGCCCAGAGGATAGGAACGGCCAGCCCTTCAAAAAACTGGTCTGCGGTGGAAGCCGGTCGAAGGGCAAGAGCGGTCACAATCCCGAGAGAGAGGATCAGTCCCATGCTGGCTTCCCACTTTCTCAGGAACCGGCCCAGGCCATCGAGAGACGTGGACAGCGCAACCCCTGCGAGCAGGAGGGCGAGTGCCCAGAGGCCCAGAAGGATCGGCTCCCTCAACTGAAACGCCGATGACACGATGACAAACTGCTTTCCATCCGGAGGAGCGCCATCGCGCGTCGAGAATAGGACGGCCTCGCCGGCAATCCGGTATCGCCCGTAACCGCCGTTCTCGATCTCCTTCCTGGCTGCCATGGCAAAGCCCAGCGGTTGGCCGTCCTCCAGAACGACCGGCACATCGGGGAAGAAGATCATCCGATCGCGCAACCGGGGCAGTCCATCCGGCAGGCGGGCGGAAAGCAAAAATCCCGGGCCTTTATTGATGCCCTGCAGCGGGCTGGAGCGGGTGAGCCCGAACGCACTTGGGAAGCTGAGAACGCTGGCCACAAGGAGCGCGGCGACCGCAAGCAGGACGAGCCCCCACCGCATGCCAGATGCGCCCGTGTTCACACGAACTTGAGCTTGCGGGCGGCGAAGGCCACCATGCGGAAAAGGAGGATGCCGTGACGGAAGCGGTGGATATTTGTCTCGCCATACGTCCGCTCCCGATACCGGACGGGAATGTCGCGGATCTTGAGGTTCAGCTTGTCGGCACCGAAGAGGAGGTCGAAATCCCCGAACGGATCGAAGTCCCCGAAGTAGGAGCGGTTCGCTGCGATCGCATCATAGTGCGCTTTTGTGAGCACCTTCGTCCCGCATAAGGTGTCTTTGACGCTCTGTCCGAGGAGCCATGAAAAAAGGATCCCGAAAAGCTTGTTCGCGCAGAGGTTGAGGAAGCGCATGGCGCGTTGCTCCATCGGGTAAACCAGCCGGCATCCGTTGGCAAACTCACACGCCCCTCCTGCGACCGCCTCATAAAATTTAGGAAGATCCTCCGGGGGCATCGTCAGGTCGGCGTCGAGGATCATGAGGATGTCACCCTCGGCCATGCCGAACCCCATGCGCACCGCGTCGCCTTTGCCGCGGCCGGTCTGGCGTGCAATTTTGATCCGTGCCCCCGGGTGGTCGGCCTGAACTTTTTGGATGGCATCCCACGTCCCGTCACTCGAGTGACCTTCCACAAAAATCATCTCGGTCCAGAGCCCCATGGGCGGTGTGCGGAGGACCGCAGCCGGAATGTTGCCCTCCTCGTTGCGGGCCGGCACGATCACCGAGACCGAACGGGCTGGCGCGGCCTCCCTGCCGCGAACCCGCGCAATCGTAAAGAGCGAAAGGCAAAGCGGGGGCACCAGCGGCGCAAGGAGGCGGTTGAAGAGTGTGGCTACGACCGGCCACTCGGTCGGTAGAAGGATGCGCGATCCGGATTTGATCACTTCCCAACCGGCGAGTTCAGAAAGGTTGCGCACGTCCTGATCAGAGAGCCAGTTGAGGGAAGGTTGGGGGGAGCGCCAGCCGAGCGCATTCGCCGCCCCGAGGGCCGGCCGCCAGAGCGTGTTGAAGCAGGTGATGATCAGGCGTGTCCCGGGCCCGGCAAAACGGCGGGCATTTTCCAGCAGCCGCTGGGCATCCCGACAGTGGTTGAGCGTGTCGGAGACAAGGATGACGTCGTAGGTTTTCCAGGCTTCCACCGTGGCCGCATCCCCCACGACGAAGTGGGCCGCGGAGCAGCGCTCCTTCGCCGCGGCAATCTGGCGTTGCGACGCGTCCACGCCCGCCTTTTCGGCACAATCCAGCAGGGACAGCAACTGGCCCGACCCGCAACCGAGTTCCAGGACACTGGCCGATCGCGGAATGAGAAGGTTCAGGTAGTGCGCTAAGATCCGCCGGTAGGAAGCGCCCGCAGCCGTCTCCAGATACCGTCCACCCTCGTGAAACTCCACGCTGTCATGAATCTCAGTCATGGCTGGGGCAAGGTCTGGCAGGAAAAATCACGCACGGATTGATATCCCCCGTGCCGGAGGATGTAAACTCTCGATCCGTCGGGGGCGGACCATGAAGGTGCGCCTCTCAAGGGGCACCCCGTTTTTTCCATACGGTGACACGGTTGCGCAGGAACAAGGTGTTGTGCGGGTAGCCCCACGAAGGGAAATCCGGTGATGTGCGGTCGAAGACGACCTCGAAACCCGACTCCGGCCGAAACAGGGCGTCGTAGCTGGGCTGCACCAAGGTCTCCAAATCGATGGAGGACCAGAAAATCCATTCGGTGCCGCGCGCAGCCCTCGCCTCCGGAGTGAACCACTCCACCCCGGCACCGGCGCCCCATTTTTCCATCGCCTCGCCCATTTGCTCATCATCAGCAAACCGCTCGATGAGTCCCTGGGAGATGCCCAGCCCGTTGGGAATTCGGATTAATTTGTCCGGCCGGTTCGGCAGGTCCTTGATTCGTGGCATCGACGGACTGGCCTCAACCACGGACTGGCGGTCGAGTTCGCGAGCTGCCAGGTCAAGGGCTTCCATGCGCGGGTCGTGACGAAAAACATCCCCGAATACCCACCCGCTGGCCAGGTTGTAAATCAGGATGGCTGCAAAAACCGGAAGAACAACGAACCGGGCGCGCAGGAGAACACCAAATCCCGCAGCTCCCATGAGCAGGGCGTATGGGGCAGAAGGCAGGACAAAGCGGGTCTCCATGCGAGGAAAGCTGCCGATCTTCCAAGCGTAGGCGGCAAAAACGATCGCAGAGAGGACCCAGACGTGCCAGGCCAGGTTTTCGCGGCGGCGGATGATGAAGGGCAGCGCGGCCAGTCCTCCCGCCACGATCAGCCAGGTTCCCGGCCATCCGAAAATTTCGACGAAATCCTTGAAGAAGGCTGCGTATCCGGTGCCTTCGGTCACGCCCGTATAGACCGGCGTCACCTTGTAGTTGTAGAGGAAGTCGGACCAGAAAGTCGGCCAGTCAAAAAGGGCGTAGGGGTTGCCGAGAAGAAAGCCCAACGGCACGCAAAGCCCGCAAACCCAGGCGGCCGGGCGCTTGAGGCAGGCGA
>JBGSJQ010000006.1:0-14918 GCA_041741775.1 Terrimicrobiaceae bacterium
CGCGGACGCAATCTCCTGCTCCTACTGGACAACTGTGAGCACATCCCCGCTCTGGTCTCCCGGGAAATCAAAGCTCTCCAGTCCACCTGCCCGAGCCTTCATGTCCTTGCCACCAGCCGACAGGCTCTGCACGTCCCCGGCGAGGTGACTTTCCCTCTTCGCCCTCTGGAGGCGTTTGATGTTTGGCACCGCTCCCGCGACCGGCCCCTCCGTGCCGGCGACATCGCTGGCTACGACGCCGTCCACCTCTTCCTCGATCGCGCCCGGGCCGTCGTCCCCCAGTTTGAGCTGACGGACGAGAACGCAGCTGACATCGCACGGATCTGTTGGCGACTGGATGGGATCCCGCTCGCCCTGGAGCTGGCCGCTGCGCGGCTTCGGGTGCTGAGCCCGAGGCAAATTTCCGATCGCCTGAACGACCAGTTCAAACTGATCAAAGGCCATGCGGTGCTTCCACATCAACAGACCCTCCGGGCACTCATCGACTGGAGCTACGACCTGCTCTCGCCGCCAGAACAACGGCTTTTCCAGCGCCTGGGCGTCTTTGCCGGCGGGCGGACGCTGGATGCCGTGGAGGCGGTTTGCTCCGACGGAGAAGAGGATCTTCTCGATCTCCTTCAGCAATTGGCCGACAAGTCCCTGATCTTCGTGGAAAATGACGGCGACGGCCCTCGCTACACCCTGCTGGAGTCCGTCTGGCAATACGCACGCGAGAAGCTCTCCGGCTCTGGAGAAATGCCCGAGCTGCAGGACCGCCACCTCGGCTACTTCCTCGAGAGAGCCCGGAAAGCCGCCCCCAGGCTTGCCGGTCTCCATCCCGCCCCAACCCTCCGCGCGTTGTCTGCCGACGTCCTTAATCTTCGTTTTGCCCTGGAATGGGCCGCCGAGCGGCCAGGAGGAGCCGAGCCCGGCCTTCGCCTGCTCGCAGCATTGGAGAGATACTGGGAGATCTGCGGCAATCTCGAGGAAGCCCGGAGGCATTGTGAAGGGGTTCTGGCTCGCCCGGATGCCGAAGCGGTTCCCGAGGCCTTCGCGGCGGCTCTCATTTGCGCCGGCCGCATGGCGTGGACTCAAGACCGCTACGATGAAGGCCGACGGCTGCTTGACCGTGCGATGGAAATATTTGAAGAGCTGGGGGATCTGGAGCAACTCGGCCTGGCATGCGGATACAACGGGTTTTTGGCTCTCTCCGATGGACATGCCGAAGAGGCGACGGCCGCGTTCGAGCGAACACGCCAACTCGGGGAGCGCACGGGCGCGAAGAAATTGCTGGCGCTCGCCCTTGCCGGAAAAGGCAGCCTCGCGGCGGCTGAGGGGAGATTTCCCGAAGCTCTCGATCTCAAGCACCAGGCCCTGGCGGCCTTCCGCTCCATCGGGGACAAGTGGATTATCGGCTACAGCCTCTGGGGGGTCGCCCAGGTCGCCCTCGCTTTGGAAGATCCCGAGACCGCCCACCAGGCGCTTACCGAGTGGGCTCGGATGGCCAGAGAGCTCGGAAACCGCTGGGCCACGCCGTATATCCTTCAACTCCTTGCCGACACCGCTCGCCTCAAAGGAAATCCCGAACTCGCCGCCCGCGTCTTCGGAGCAGCAGAGCTCCAACGCGAGAAATTCGGGATCCGCTTCTCTCCCGTCGAGCGTGCCGCCTACGAGCACGCCATTGCCCGGCTTGAGGCCGTGCTGGACCCTGGGTCCATCCAAACCCACTGGAATGCCGGACGTCACCTCAAACCGGACGCGGCCCTCGAGATGGCTCTCTCGATGAGCTGACAAAACGCCTTTCCTCCCTTCAGAAGGGGAGCCCAAATTCAAGGTTGAGCCTGACCCTCCGGTTCAGGCAAGGTATCAGGCGTGATCCGCATCCTTGTCGCCACCCTGCTCGCCCTGGCGATCGTTGCCATGCAACTTGTCTATGGTGGGCTGATGCGGACGGCCTTCGGGCTTCCCGGCTACTTTCTCATCTCGGTGGCGGGGATTCTCGGTGTGGCGGCGCTCTTCTGGAAGCGTGCGGTCCCCCCCCGGGCCTGGCCGATGGCCTTCACGCTGGCGGCAGCCGGCTACCTGATCTGGCGGTCGCTCCACTCACCGGGGCAGGACCTTTCGCTCTTCTACACCTTCCTGGTGGCCGGGTGCGCGGCGGTCTACTTCCTTTTTGCCTCCGTGGTCACGACCCCATCCTCTCGCTATGTGTTTCTCTCGATCCTCCTTGCGGTTGCGCTCGGTCAGATTGTCGTGGCCTCGATCCAGTTCTCTTCTCACGAATATTTCTGGCCGCTTCCGTGGCTGAGCGAGCAGATCCGCGCATGGTATTTCAAGCCGCTTGCCAGCTATTCGCGCGGACACGGGATTTTTCTCAACGCAAACCACCTCGCCTGGTTCCTGAATATCCTCGCCTTCCTCTCGCTCGGGATCGCCTGCCTCGGCCGATCCAAGGTCTGGGTAAAAGTTGTTTTCGCCTATCTCGCCGCCGTCTGCGTGGCAGGCACTGTTCTCACGCTCAGCCGGGGAGGAATGGTGGGCCTCTGCGTGGGCCTGCTCACCTTCCTGGTTCTCAGCGTGGTGGCCCTCACTATCGGTGCGCGCGACCGGCGGATTGCCATCCTTCTCGTCACGGCCGCCGCGCTCGCCACCGGGCTGGGAGGCGGATACTACCTCTTCTCCGAAAGCGTGACTGTGCAGGCCCGGATGAGCCGGATCATGGAGGACAGCTACCGCACGGCCATCTGGCCTGCGGCGCTCCGGCAAGCCCAGATCGAGCCTCTTGTGGGCACCGGGGCCGGGTCGTTCACCCAGCTTTCCCGCCGACTCCGGGATTACAACTCCTCGTCCGACGACACGTTTGCCCATAATGACTGGGCGCAGGTGATGGCGGACTTCGGCTTCGTCGGGATTGTCCTTGTCGCCGCAATGCTCCTCGTGAACTGGCTGTCCGGCTTTATCGGATTTCTCGCCGCACTCCGCCAGCGGATGGCCGTTTCCAGCCGCCCTCAAAGCAACTCCGCCGCCTTCACGATGGGGGCGCTCAGTGCGCTGGCGGCCTGCGCCGCCCACTCATTTTTTGATTTCAATATGCAGATCCCTGCCAATGCCGCCCTCGCGGCTGCCTGTGCCGGAATCCTTGCCAATTCCGGCGTCTCCCAGGGCAGCCTCCGCGGGTTTGGCTGGATTCCGCGATGGGTGGGTGGCCTTGCCGCCTGCGCGGCCGGCGTCTTTCTTCTGCTCCTGCTCAGGAGCTCGGCCCGCCCGGAGTGGCAGGCCCTCCAGGCCGAGAATGCGCTCCTGCTCCGTGACGCCCCATCGGCCATCGCTGCTGCGGAGCAGGGCCTCGAACTCCAGCCAGACCACTCCCGCCTGCGAAGGATCCTCGGAGAGGCCCTGCTGCAATCCGCCCCCGCCTCACCCAATCCGCGCGATAGCTTTGTGCGCTCGGCCTACTTCCTCCGCCGGTCCACCGAGGCCGACCCCGAAGAGCGCTGGAACCAACTCATGCTCGCCATCGCCCTCACCAGCTTGCGGCAAAGCAAGCCGGCGGAGGCCGCCCATATTGAGGCCATCCGGCTCGATCCCGGCAACCCCGCCGTCCACGAATACTACGCGCTCTTCCTCGAGGGGACCGCACGCCTCCCCGAAGCGATCCGGGCTTACGAAGTCAGCCTCGCCCTGCCCGGAACCCAATTTGCAGGTCCCCGCCTCAACGCCCTCCGCCAAAAAGCGGCCTCACAACCCCCGGCCCTCAACGCACATCCCTGATTTGTTTTCAGGCCTCGTGTCTTTGTGTCTTCTGGCTGTCCTCCATTTTCCCCCCTTCCGGAAAGAGGTGCCCGGGAAGACCTCCGGGATATTTGGAATTGCCATGTTCCTGGGCGAGGAGTATCCCGGTGGTATGGAAGAGGTTTCCCGGGCACACGTCGAAGAAAAGAGCATCCACCTCAAAATTCGCAAGCCTGGCCGGGATGCCGCGAACGTGGGCAGGTCCAAAGAGCATATTGCCGAGGTTTGGAGCAAGGGGCTGGAGCTGGCCAATATCGACATGGCTGATGTCTGGTTTGTCGACAGCTCGAGGACTGATGCGCTCCTGAGCGTTTATCGTCGCTTCTTGCAAGGGACGAAGACGGTCGTTTTCAAGGGCCTGCGCCCACAGTTGCAGGCCTGATCGCAGGCCGTCCGTTTCCACATGCGAACCCTCTACCTCGACTGCTTTTCCGGGATCAGTGGCGACATGATGGTCGGTGCCCTGAAGGACCTCGGAGTTGAAGAGAAGGTTTTCCATGAGGCGCTCGCCTCGCTCGGGCTTGGCGAGGAAATTCACGCCCACTTCGCGCCGGGGTCCAAACAGAATATCTCCGGCACCAAATTCCATGTCCACTCGCACGGGCATCCCATCGACGGCCCCGACACCGCGTCACCAGCCCATAGCCACCATCACGCCCACCATGAGCATGAGCATGAGCATGGGCGGACATATCAGCAGATTCGGGAACTTCTGGAGCAGTCTCGTCTGAAAAAGGCGGTCAAGGCCCGGGCTCAGGGGGTTTTTTTGCGGGTGGCAGTGGCGGAGGGTCGGATCCATGGCGTGCCGCCAGAGGAGGTGGGATTTCATGAAGTGGGAGCGGTGGACTCGATTGCGGATATCGTGGCGGCATGTGCAGGGATCGATGCGCTGGGGCCACTTCGCATCGAGGCCTCCGTTCCGGTGGAAGGCACGGGCTGGATCGCCTGCGCTCACGGGCGGTTTCCCCTTCCGGCGCCGGCCACGCTCGAAATCCTTCGTGGGATCCCCCTGCGGCAGGTGCAGGAGGAAACGGAATTCATCACGCCCACCGGCGCGGCTTTGCTCGCGGAGTTCTGCGAGCGCTTCGGCCCGATGGGCGACATGAAGATCCAGGAAACGGGATATGGACTGGGCACACGCGACACGCCTCCGCGCCCGAATGTCCTTCGCGCGGTTCTCGGCGAGACCGCCTCACCCGATTTGTGCGAGGCGGATGACATCTCGCAGATCGAGACGAATCTGGACGACATCACGCCCGAGCTGGCGGCCTCCGCGATGCAGCGGCTTTTTGAGGCCGGCGCGCTTGATGTCTTTTTCACGGCGGCCCAGATGAAAAAGGGGCGTCCCGGATTTGTGCTCACGGCACTCTGTTCGCTGGAAAAAACCGACGCGCTGGCCCGTCTGATTCTCACGGAGACAAGCGCCTTCGGCGTTCGGATTCACACCGTGAAGCGCTACAAGCTCCGTCGCGAATTCCGCGATGTCGAGACGCCCTATGGCACCGTCACCATCAAGCTCGGCTTCCTCGGCGATGAACTCGTCCAGTCTGCCCCGGAATTCGAATCCTGCCGTGCGCTCGCAGAAGCGGCCGGAGTCAGCATCCGCGACGTCCACCTCGCCGCCTGGATCGGAACGCCTCCCAAGCCTCAGGGCTGAAGTCCGGCTTCAGTTCACTCCTGCGCGGAGAAACGTCCAGAGTTTTTCCCATTCGTCCGGGCTGAGTTCGAAGGCCGCATCGTTGTGACCAGCCGTTGGCACCTCAAAAAGTTGTTTGGGGCCCGGCAGGCTTCGGAAGAGTGCCCGGGCTCCGGCTGGAGGCGTCGTTTGGTCGGTGCCGCCGATGAGGATGGCCGTGGGTTTTTTCCAGGCGCTGAGAGCCTTCACGGAGTCGAAGCGATCCCGGAGAAGGAGCGGCACGGGAAGCCAGGGGTAGTGGTGCCAGGCGGCATTGGTCATCGAGTCAAACGGGGTGATCAGAAGAAGCGACACGACCCGATCCGGACGCTGGATGACCGCTTGCGATGCAACCCCCGTGCCAAGCGATTCCCCGATGACGACCACAGGCCGGGGAAGGGCATCCAGGGCCGCCACGGCGGCAGCAGTGAGGCTCGCTTCGTTGGGCGATCCGGAAGCCGAGCCGTAGCCCGGATAGTCCACGATATGGATTGTTGACGCGACACCCACCTCGCGCAGCCTGGCGATCAGGTCGCTTCGATCCAGCGCGTTCCCGGCATTTCCATGGAGGAGAAGAACCGGCGTGGAGCCATCACCCTGGCGGGTTACCCACCCGAGAGGATGCCCGGCCCCGTCCTGCCAGCGATCAAGGCCCTCCAAACCGGCCTGCACGGTCATTTCCTGCTCCGTGGCCTTTGCGGGATGGTAGAGCATTTCGCGCTGGCGGAAAAAGACATAGAGGCTGATTCCCGCATAGGCGAGAGCCAAGACGACTGCTGCGCGAAGCAGGAGCGGGGTCACTGGCCCGCCTGCCAGACGATCCGGCCGCCAACGACCGTGGCAACCGCCCTCCCTTTCCATGTGTGCCCGTGGAATGGCGTGTTGTGGGAAAGTGAGAGGGAGTCAGCCTTGTCGAATGTCCACTCGCGGTCGGGGTCGATGAGAGTGACATCCGCCGGAGCCCCTGTGGAGAGGGTTCCACGGTCCAGGCGGAGGAGCTTGGCGGGCTCGGCGGTGTAGAGCGCGATCAGGCGGGCGAGCGGGATGATCTTCCTTTTATGGACGAGGAGATCGCAAAATGTAGCAAACTCGGTTTCGAGCCCGGTGATGCCGAATGGGGCGTGGTCGAACTCGACCTCCTTCTCGTAGGCCGCATGCGGAGCATGGTCGCTGCAAAGGATGTTCAGCGTGCCGTCGGCGATTCCTTCAAGGATGGCTTCAATGTCGTCCTGGGCTCGGAGCGGGGGGTTCATCTTGAAATTCGTATTGTAGCTTGCGAGCGAGGCGTCGGTGAGGGCGACGTGGTGCGGGCAGACCTCCCCGGAAATCGGGATCCCGCGCGTGCGGGCCTCGCGAAGAAGGCGGACGCTTCCGCCTGAGCTGATGTGCTGGCAGTGGATGGGCGATCCGCACAGCTCTGCCAGCATGATGTTGCGTGCAACGATGATTTCCTCGCCGATGCGCGGCCACCCGGGCAGCCCCAGACGGAGGCTCCACTCGCCCTCGTGCATGACCCCGTCGCCAACCAGCGAATAATCCTGGCAGTGATCCATGACCGGCAGGCCGAACATCCGGGCGTATTCCACTGCCCGGCGCATGACCTCGTGGTTCTGAATGCAATGGCCGTCGTCGGTCAGGGCCACAACGCCCGCAGCGACCAGCGAGCCGAACGGAGCCAGCTCTTCACCCTTTAACCCCTTCGTGATCGCTCCCGTGCAAAAAACATTCACGCAGGCCTCGCGGGCGGCCCGTTCACGGATCCAGGTGATCGTGGCCGCGCTATCGGCGGATGGCGTTGTGTTCGGCATCGCGACGATGCTCGTGAATCCGCCGGCCGCTGCCGCCCTGGTGGCCGTCGCGATTGTCTCTTTGTGCGATTGCCCCGGCTCCCGAAGGTGGACATGGATGTCAATGAGCCCCGGTGCAACAACAAGGCCGGCTGCATCCAGGGTGTCAAAGTCCCCTTGCGCGGGGGCATCAGAAATTTTTCCGTCGGAGAGAAAAATGTCGCCCGCTTCGTCGCGGCCATTTGCCGGGTCGATGATGTGGCCGTTTTTGATGAGAAGGTTTTTCATGTCGGGAGCCCGGCGCCGCCGGCGCAGAGGTAGAGCACGGCCATGCGCACGGCGATCCCGTTGCTGACCTGCTCCAGGATCACGCTCTGGTCGCCGTCCGCCACGTCACTGTCGATCTCGACGCCGCGGTTGATCGGGCCGGGGTGCATGATCAGGCAGTCCGGCTTGAGCCTGGCCGCGCGCACCTTGGTGAGGCCGAAGAGGGAAATGTATTCACCCAGCCCCGGAAAATACTCCTTCCGCTGGCGCTCGTGCTGGATGCGGAGCAGATTGATGACATCCGCTTCGCCGAGGACATCGTCGATCCGGTGGACGACCCGGACGCCGAGTTTTTCGAAGCTTTTCGGTACCAGGGTGGTCGGGCCAACCAGCGTGACATGCGCCCCCAGCTTCACCAGGCCGTGGATGTTCGACCGCGCGACACGGCTGAAGAGGATGTCGCCGACGATCGCCACGTGCAGCCCGGCGATCCGGCCATGCTTCTGCCGCATCGTAAAAATATCCAGCAGCCCCTGGGTGGGGTGTTCGTGTGAGCCGTCTCCGGCATTGATGATGGAGGATCCGAGCCGGTCGGCCAGAAACCGCGGAGATCCCGCCGAGCTGTGGCGCAGCACGATGATGTCCGCATGCAGGGCCTGGAGGTTGAGCGCCGTGTCCTTCAACGTTTCCCCCTTTTGCAGGCTCGAGGCCGTGGCCGAGATGTTGACCACGTCCGCGCTGAGCCGCATCGCCGCAATCTCAAATGACGTCCGGGTCCGCGTGCTCGGCTCCACAAAAAAATTCACGAGCGTCTTCCCGCGCAGGGCAGGTACTTTTTTCAGGCTGCGCTCGCCGACCCCCTTGAAGGCGGTCGCCGTATCGAGCAAAAACTGGATCTCCTCAGCGCCGAGGTCGTCAAGTCCGATCAGGTCCTTGCGCGTCCAGGTGTTCATGGCGTCACCACCTTCACCGAATCCGGCACGCCGTCCAGGCACTCGAACCGAACCCGGATCTTCTGCTCGCGCGAGGTCGGCAGGTTTTTTCCGACATAGTCGGCGCGGATCGGGAGCTCCCGATGGCCGCGATCCACGAGCACGGCGAGTTGGATCGATGACGGGCGGCCAAACGAGGCCAGCGCGTCGAGCGCCGCCCGGCAGCTCCGGCCCGTAAAGAAGACATCGTCCACGATGACGACCGGGCGGCCATCCAGATCAACGGGAAGATGTGTGGGCTCCGGGGTCGTCAGGCGGCCACGGGTCGCCAGGTCATCCCGGTGCATCGAGATATCCAGCGTGGCCAAAAACGGAGCGACTCCCTCGACCGCTTCAATGTGGCCCGCCAGCCTTCTGGCCACCTCGATCCCGCGCGTGGGAATCCCCGCCAACACCAAGCGGGCCAGATCCGGCTGCTGCTCGACAATTTCATGAGCCATCCTGCGGATTGCCTTCTGCATGGCTTCCGCATCCATTTCGGTGCGTTCGGTCGGGTTTGTCATGGGTGGCCTTGGTGCCCTCGCGGGAGCACATTAAAGGACATCGAATTTTTCCCTCAGGTGGCAGACTCGGGTTTGGGAGGGCGCGTGCGGTCCGAGCGCCAGGCCGAGCGGTATTTCAGGATCCAATCCAATAGGGCTCGTTCGAACCCAATATCCTGTCCGGCTTTCTCACTTTCGATCCACTTGTGCCTTAAGATTTCCTCTCGTTCTGCGAGAAACTCCTTATACAACACGGAGTTTTTCACGAGATCGGTCGTCTCGCTTTTCTGGGAGCTCATTTGCATCCTACTTTCTATTTCCTCTGCAAATTGTCAAACGGATTCCCGCGTGCCCGGACTCCCGGGTTTCAGGTTGCGGCGTCCTTGGTTAGGGCTGAAAGCACGGCTTCTGTATCGGAAAAGTCATCGAAAAGGTGATCGGGATCGTGGGCGGCGAGCTCCTCACGGGTGGATCCTCCCGTGGCAACGGCGACCGTCCGGGCCCCGATCGCGCGGCCGCAGGCGATATCCCTCGGGGTGTCTCCAATGACGTAGATCCGCCCGGGGGGGATCGAGACTCCGTGCTTTTCCTCGGCGCGCGCACTGGCAAATTTGCCGAGCTGGTTGCGGTCGTGGTGGTCATCGGCAAACGCGCCAAATTCAAAGTAGTCCCAGACCCCGTAGTGGCGCAGTTTGATTTCCGCTCCGCGGACGAGGTTGCCGGTCAGCAAAGCCACAACCATGTCCGGCAGGGCTTTCAGGCGGTCCAGCAGCTCGACCATCCCCGGCAAAATCCTGCCGCGGTGCGCGGGCAGGCACTCCGGCAAATGGTGGAGGTAGGCATCCAGCAGGGCGGTCACGTTTCCGGGGGAAACCTCGATCCCGTGTTTTTCAAGCAGGGAGCGAGCAATCAACGCATCCGTTGCTCCAGCCAGAACGATGCCGGAAAAATCCTCCTCCACTCCGAAGCGGGTCTTCATGGCCCGCACCAAAGCGGCCTCCCCGGCTCCGCCCGAGGTGATCAGCGTGCCGTCAATATCGAAAAGGATCAGCCGACGCTTATTGCCCAACTTCCTCCTCATCCTCCTCAACCTCCGGCTCGGGTTCAAGGACTTCGCCGTGCTTGGTGAACTTTCGTTGGCGCTTGCCGGCGGGAAGCGGACTCAGCGTCATCCCGATGGCCCGGCCGACGAGCTTCGGCTCCATGTCCACATGCGCCATGCCGACGAGGTCCTCCCGAACCCGCTTCACGACAAGCATGCCGAGATCCTGATGCGCCATCTCACGGCCGCGGAACTGAAGGTGGACTTTCACCTTGTTGCCCTTGTCCAGGAAGTCCTCCGCATGCCGGACCTTCGTAATGTAGTCATGCTCGTCAATATTCACGCGGAACTTGACCTCCTTGACCTTGGTCGTGGCCTGCTTCTTTTCCTTGTCCTGCTTCGAGAGATCGTAGCGGAATTTCCCAAAATCCACGATCCGGCAGACGGGGGGCTGTGCGTTCGGTGCGATCTCCACGAGATCCAGCCCCATGCTTCGTGCCCGCCGGATGCCTTCATCCAGGCGCATGACGCCGAGTTGCTCGTTGGTGGAAGCGACAATCACGCGCACCTCGCGGGCGCGGATCCGCTCGTTGATGCGAATATCCTTTAAGTTAATGTGACCTCCGGGTTGGGTTGACAGACAGGGCAGTCACTTCCGGCAGAGAGCCGGGAGCAACAGGCACAACGAAAGTTGGGTTCATGCGGGGCATGAATCAGCTTTTGCGAATAAAATTCTGCATGTTCAGTTGTACCATCAAATCGACGGGGCGCAGGATGCAGGGATTTTCCCCTCGCACGCAAGCCGAAATTGCAGCCCCCCGAAAAAATCACGCTAAAAAAGCGGTTGCATTTCCTTGCTACAGCCCCCAATCTCCCCGTCCACGAAATTTTATGAGTCAGCATCCCAGTTTAAAAGGAAAAGGCGCGATCCAAGCCAAACGCAGCGTCCTCAAGCGGTTCGAGCGCGTCGAGCTCCTGAAAAAGCGCGGCCAGTTCAAAGAAGGCCAGCGCGTCATCGGTCTTCCCAAAACCAAGCCGGAGGATTAGGCCCCGGCCGCCTTCCATGCGGCTGAACCGTTTTCTGGCCGCAGCGGGCCTCGGCTCCCGTCGGGCCTGTGACGGCCTGATTCTTTCCGGTGCCGTTGTCATTAACGGGACATACGTCGACCAGCTGGCGACCCAGGTCGAGCCCGGGGACGATGTGCGTGTCCACGGACGCCAGGTTCGGGTGGCGAAGTCGGTCACTCTGTTGCTCAACAAGCCGCGCGGGTATCTCGTGACGAGGGCAGACGAGCGCGGCCGTCGCACGATTTACGATTTGCTTCCTCCGGAGTTTGCGTCCCTCTTTCACGTTGGGCGTCTGGACAAGGAGAGCGAGGGGCTCCTGCTGCTGACAAATGATGGAGACCTCGCCCAGCGGCTGACCCATCCTTCTCACGAGATGGAGAAGGAGTATGAGGTGACCCTGGACAAGGCCTTCGACCCGGCCCATTCCGCAAAACTTCTCAAAGGCTTTCACATCGAGGGCGGCCGCGCCCGGTTTGAAAGTCTCCGCTCCCTCGCGCCGGCCCGCGTGAAGGTCATCCTCCGCCAGGGTCTCAAGCGCCAGATCCGGCTCATGTTCTACGCGCTCGGCTACGAGGTGGAACGGCTCAAGCGCACCCGCATCGGCGGGATCTCTGATTCCAAGATCCCCTCCGGAAGCTGCCGCCACCTCACTCCCCGTGAGTTGGCCACCCTCGCCGCCGTGTCGCCAAAGCCTGTCCCGAAACCCCGACGGCTCCCCGGCACATCCCCCTCGCGCCCGGGTCGCAAGCCCGCTGGAAAACGCCCTCGCCGGACTCGCCCGCCGGGCGAAAAAAAGCCCCCCGGTCCCTTTAGCCCGAAAACGGCGGTAGGAGGGGATGAGATGGCGCAAGATGCTGGACGATAGGGCCTGCGGAAGTGCGAGGCGTATCCGCTGTGATCCGGTAAGCGCTGACCAAGGCCCTTCGCGTCCCGCAGATTGCGACAGATCGCCCCGAGCTATCGCTGTTTTCGGGTTTAGTCCACGACGCGTCCGGGGGTGGAGAGGATGCGGGCCAATGCCTTCCGGCAGATGTTTTCCCCGACCCCATCGCGATTAACGGTTACTTCCAAATCGTGGAGAATCCCGTCTTCGAGCCCGTAGATGAGGCCGTGGACGCAGAGCTTTTGTCCATTCTGCCAGGCGATTCGGAGCATCGCCGACCGGCAGAGGTTGCGGACCTGCATGATCGCGCTCAGCTCGCACATTTTGTCGGTTTTTGCAGATGGTGAGGGCAGAATGTCGATTTCCTTCCGGTGGGCCGCATGCATGTCGTTGATGGGCGAGAGCCAGTTGGTCACGATCCCGAGATCCTCCTCTCCCAGCGCGGCTTTCACGCCGCCACAGCCGTAGTGGCCGCACACGATAATGTGTCCGACCCGAAGGACCTGCACCGCGTATTGTATAACCGAGAGGCAGTTAAAATCGGTCAGGGAGACGAGGTTGCCGACATTCCTGTGCACAAAAACCTCGCCGGCCGGCAGACCGATGATCTCGTTCGCTGGCACCCGGCTGTCCGAGCAACCGATCCAGAGGAAATCTGGCACCTGCGCGTGCACCAGCTTTTGAAAAAAATCCGGCTCAGCAGCCCGGTGGCTCGCAGCCCACTGGCGGTTGTGATCAAAGAGTTTCTCCAAATCCCCCTGGCATTCCATGCCCCGACCCTAAAGGACATTCTGCCCCGCTGGCAAGGCCAAGGGAGGGGTTCGCGCAGTGAAAGCTCCTACCGTTTCGGGTCACGGCTTAAACGGGTCATCGAAACGGCGCGCGAGCAGGTTGCGGAACTTGTCGGTGCTCATCCCCGCGATGGGATTCTCACCTCGATCCCGCGAACTGAACTCAACGGCCATCCTTCGCTGCGTCTCGCGAACACGACGAACATCACGTTCCACGGAATCGAATCCGAGGCCCTGCTTCTCCTTCTCGACCAAGCCGGAATCTGCGCCAGCAGCGGGTCGGCCTGCCTTGCGGACTCGCCCGACCCCTCGCATGTCGTGGCGGCGATGAAACCCGGAAGCGCCGCGCGGCCATTTCTTGGCATTCTGGACGCAGGGGCTCCGGGATTGTTCCAATCGATCTTTTCCTGGCATCCATAGCCCTCAGGCCGGCGCCAGCCATTTCTCGACCAGGTCCGGGACAAGGTTCGCTGCGGGGCCGCGGAGGTGCTCGTCGAAGTGTGGTGAAATTTCCGTTGTGTTCGGGTTGACTTCCGTGGTGTGAATTCCGAGGCGGGCGGCCTCGGCGGCAAATCCGGCGGGCCTGGCCACGTCTTCGACCCGGTGCCCTTCCCACAGGCCCGTGGACCCACGAAAGGTCGGGATGCCCGACTCCGCCGAGATCCCAGCTCCGGTGAGGATAAAAGTGGATTTCATCGCTGTGGTTTTTTCCTGCGATTGCGGCTCCTTTGTCCGTCGAGAAGACGGACTCAGGTCACGCCAAAAACCGGGCGGCCTTCCCGAAGACCTCTTCGAAGCAAGCCGTCACTTCGTCGGCAATCCCCGGGGTGGCTGGAAACGGGTCCTCATGCTTGTAGGGGTAGGGGAAGTTGAGGGACTCGACGGGGATCGGGATGTCGCGAAAGCGTCCGCAGAGCGTGTTCTCAACTTCATAGGGAGGGATCACCTCGTCCCTGGTCAGCGCAATGGCGGCGATGCGATCGCTCATTTTTCGAAATCCTTCCTCGCGGTAGGCGGCCATGGATTTGTAGCTCAGCATGCTCCGGAAGGCGGTTCCGGATTCCGAACCTTTGTCTAGGAACTCACGCAGCTTGGAGTCGTGCTTGAGGTGGCTCTCCAAGTGCTCGACCAGGAACGAATACAGGCGCACGTTGGCCTCGCTGTCCAGGATGAACCGGGACACCGGCGAGATGCGGTTGAAGACCGGCCCGCCGCAGAACATGAACAGGCGCGTTGAGGAGAACAGTCCGTCCGGGTTGCTCAGAAGCAAGACCTCGGAAAGGAACCCGCCGATCGAGTAGGCAAGGATGTCGACCGAGACCCCGCGCTCGAAGAGCGGATGGCCACCGTCCCGGCAAGTCGCCACAAAATCCCGCACATCATGAAACGTCTGCAGCCCCGACCAGATGAAGCGCTGCGGGTTTCGGTGGAGGCGGATGCTGATCGCCGCGTTCAGGAGCGACGAGTGGAGGACGTCGGGGAATTCTTCGCGCCGCCGCCGGCTCATCTGGTGCATGAGGCGCGGATCGCTCCAGGCCCCCGGAGCACGGTTCATGTGGAACGCGATGGGAAAAAGCACGACCGCCTTGCCGGTGAGTTCGACCAGCTTCGCGGCCCAGGGTAGATATTTGTGCCAGTGCTTTTCGTTGAAGCCATGGAAGAGGAGGATCATCTCCCGCGACCTCGCCGCACCGTCCGGCAGAAAAACGTGATAGCGGAACGAGCGATTCTCCTCCACCTCACCGTCGGCAGCATCCAGGATGTCGCCATCATGTGGCTCTGATTCGGAGCCTCCCGGCAGCAGGTCCGCGTGCGTCGAGTCGAAGCTCATGTTGCGCACCTGCATCCCGCCCCCAAGCTCGATCCGGTCCTCCTCGAACGTGACGAGGGACTTCAGTCTTTCATAAAGATCGTGGTAGCCCATGGGCTAGATTCCCGAAAAAATCACGGCTTCAGTGAGGCACATAAGGGAGGGGATTTTGAGGCGATACCGCCCCGCACGCAAGGGCATCTTTTTGGCCTGTCGGCGACGGAGCAAAAGTGGAATTTTTGCCGGAGCAAAAGTGAACAGATTTCAGAGTGTGTAAGAAGCTAACACCGTGGGCCATACGTTTTTTGGAGAGTGCTCACAGACCCAAAAACACCGGTTTGGATGGTGTA
>JBGSJQ010000007.1:0-11154 GCA_041741775.1 Terrimicrobiaceae bacterium
TCAGAGTCGCCTCCAGCACATACGGGAGCGAATCAAGATGATTGCGCGAGGCCACCTCTGGAACCACTCCGCCATATGGCGCGTGGATTTCCGCCTGGCTGAAAACCTCATGGGAGACGACGTCGCCAAACCCTCTCAACACGGCCGCCGCCGTCTCATCGCAGGACGTCTCGACCGCCAGCAGCGCCGGTGTCACCGCGAAATGTCGCCCTGCGAAAGGGTCTTGAATCCCTCCCCGCGAAGAACATTGCTTGCGCAGTCGTTATCATCGAGGTGCATCGCCAGCACGGCGTGGCCTTTGGGTCGGATAAGAAGCGGATAGCTGAAAAAGACATTCACCTCGGCCATCAGGAGCGCCGCGAGAACCCGGGCCAGATCGCCGGGACCGTCGTCGAGCTCGACGAGCAGCATTTCGCAATCGCTGTAGGGGATGTCGTGCTCATGGAAAAGCTCGGTGACGAGCTCCGGATCGCTCACGATCATCCGCCCGATCGCAGATTCCGAGGAATCCACGATGCTCAGCGCCAGCACCACGACGTTCTTCTCATTCAGCAGCTTGACCACTTCAAGAAGTGCCCCCACTTTGTTTTGAAGGAAGACCGAAAACTGGCGAACCTGCGGGCTGTTTAACTTTTCTGCAGTGGAGGCGGACATGGGCTTTATTTGTAGGAGTAAACCAGGCAGAAGTCCGCCTTGTCACCTTCGACGAGCTCGACGCGGACGTAGTATTTTCCGCTGGCGTCGGCGACTACTCCGGCGGCGGCGGTCGATCCGTCTTGGAAAACTTCGCCCATCACCGGGCGCCCGTTTTCATCAAAAACCCCGACAATAAGTTTGGCAGTGGGTGCGAGGGTCGCCACGGAAAACCAGTATTCGTTCCCGGAAAAAAGATTCACCTCAAGAAACTGCGGCTTTCCCGGTTCGAGGGTCCCTGCCCAAAACCCGTCGCGGATTTTGTAGCCGTCATTGGCAAAGGCCCCGGCGAGTTCAAGGGCCCGGCTGCGGGTGGTGATGTTCTCGGCTGGAGGGGCGACCTCCTGCGCAACGAGGATTCCGGCAGTGAGGAGAAGGGCGATCGCGGTCTTCATGATTCTTTGGAACCGGTGGTGATGGCCTCCACCAGCGAGGACATTGTCGCGGAAAGTTCCACCACCGCCTCCGGGGTCAGGGGAGCCCGTTTTTTTGTTTCAACGATCGGGAGGATCGCGGCCAGCTTTTCGCGGAGCTCGACGATCAGGGGCTGAGTGCGAACTTTTTCCGGAAGGCGCTCCACCTCGCCGAGCAGGTATTCGACGATCGCCGGCTGGCGCAACAACCCGGCCAACTCCGGACTGTAATTCTTTTCGATGAAGGCAGCTGCAACCTGCGTGCCGCGGATCCAAGCCCCGATGCTGACCAGGATGACAAGGTCGTTGTCCTTCTGCTCGACCATCGAGAGCTTCACCTCATTCTGGGTTGCCTCCAGCTCCTCGCGGAGAGAGCTCCAGTCGTTGTTCTCGGCAAAATCCGAAATACTGTTCCCGCGCCCCAGCACGCTCTGGCTGACATTGAGCTTCTTGGCGAGGTTGATGATATCCTTCCCCACATTTTTGACGCCCTGCCCATCCTGGGCCTCGACGGCAATGTAGCCGTCGGCCACAAGCAGGCCAAGCATGAGGGCCATCTGGTCGCGGCTTGCCGTGGTTCCCGGGGGCTTGGGGACGAACATTTGTGTCCAGTTCGGCTGGCCATTCTTGTCCATGGCAGCAAAAAATTCCCCGGGCGTCGGGATTGTCACGTCTTGGGTGATCACGGCCGAACTCATTGCCTCTTTCGAAAGCGTCCCTTCGGCCGCATGCAGCCCGGGGAGCAAAAGGGCCAGCCCGAGCGCTCCGCAAAGCAAGCGAAAGCCCCGTGAGGAAAATACCAGCTCGGGAGCCTCACACGACCGTCGCGTGTTTCCCTCCAGCCGGTGAGGAGCAAATTTTGCACGGGATCGTTTTGGCATGGCCGATTCTCTACACGTTTGCCCCGGCAAATGCTAGCGCGTTTCGCACGGGGCCTCGAGGGCCAACCAGCTCAGTGCGTCCGCTCCGTCTTCCGCGCTGGGGGATAACCTCGGCACCTCCCAGCTCGGTGCGGCATCAGCCGGGGCACACGGAATTGACCATGACTTCCGGCAGAGCCGTGGCACGTCAGCCGATGGCGCTGGCAACCTGCCACTCGTTGAGCAGGAGGTGGGGCTGACCGGGGAACGCAGGAAGGAGAAAAAACAGGAACGGCTTGTCACCGGGTTGCCATCCGACGATATCACGCCCTTTGTCCGAGAGGGAAAAATACGTGGATGGCGTCTCGGGCGAGATGGTTTTCCGGGGGGTTTTCGAGCCCTTGACCGGGGTGGCTGGGCGGGATTCCCATTTCTCGGATTTCCACTTCGCGGCGGGGGCGTTGAGGGCGAGGATCGAGGCGGTTTCGGCCGGAGAGAAACGGGCTTTTGGTCCGCTCTTGCGGACGACAGCCAGATAGCGGGCCACGTCGCCGAGGAATCCGACGATGATGTCATCGCCAGCCTGCGAATAGGCGTAGGCTTTTTCGCCAGAGGCCGTCTGGCCGAGGAGCCCACGGGCCATGACCGGGCGTCCGAGGAGCGCGTCAACGGCGGATTTCGGAGAGCCGAGCACCGGGGGCGGAATGGCGGGAGAGGGCGCACCCTCTCCCGCCGGTGACGTTTCAGTAGGCCGCTTGGGCACCTTTCAGGTTTTTCTTTTTGATCCAGGGCATGAGCGAGCGCAGGCGTGTTCCGGTCTTTTCGATCGGATGCTGCTCGCCCTGCTTCAGGAGCGAGTTGTAACGCTTGTAGCCGGTCTGGAATTCGTTGACCCAGTCCTTGGCGAACTTGCCATTCTGGATGTCCTTGAGAGCGGCCTTCATGCGTTTTTTCACCGAGGCGTCGATGATCTTCGGGCCGACCGTGACGTCGCCCCACTTGGCGGTCTCGCTGATCGAGAAGCGCATGCCGGCGATGCCGGATTCGTTCATCAGGTCAACGATAAGCTTGAGCTCATGGAGGCACTCAAAATACGCCATTTCGGGCGAGTAGCCGGCCTCGACCAGCGTTTCAAATCCGGCCTGCACGAGGGCGGAGCACCCGCCGCAAAGCACAGTCTGCTCACCGAAGAGATCGGTCTCGGTCTCTTCCTTGAACGTGGTCTCGATGACCCCGCCGCGAGTTCCGCCCACGCCCTTGGCCCAGGCGAGCGCGATCTTCTTCGCGTCCTTTCCAGGGTTCTGGTAGATGGCGATAAGAGCCGGAACGCCCTTGCCCTCGGTGAACTGGCGGCGCACGATGTGGCCAGGGCCTTTCGGGGCCACCATGATCACGTTCACATTTTTCGGCGGGACGATCGTCTTGTAGTGGATGCTGAAGCCGTGGCTGAAGACCAGCGTCTTGCCCGGGGTGAGGTTCGGCGCGATGTCTTTCTTGTAAACGGCCGGCTGCTTCGTGTCGGGGATGGCGACCAGGATCACGTCAGCTCGGCGGACGGCTTCGTCGGTATCATAGACTTCGAAGCCCTGCTTCTTGGCGACTTCGCGGCTCTTGGATTTCGGATAGAGGCCGATGATGACTTTGGCACCGCTCTCTTTGAGGTTGAGCGCGTGGGCGTGGCCCTGGGATCCGAATCCCAGAACGGCAAGGGTTTTGCCCTTGAACACTTTGAGGTCGGCGTCTTTGTCGGTATAGATCTTTGCTGGCATGGTTTTGTTGGTTTGGTTGAGAAAGGGGATTGGCGGGTTCAGTCGTTGGAGCGCGCGAGGGCGACCTTGCCGGTGCGGGTCAGGTCGCTGACGCCGAAGGTATTCATGAGGGTCAGGAATTTGTTGATTTTGCCCTCGGTGCCCGTGATCTCGATGGCGAGCTTCTCCGGTTGCACGTCGATGATTTTTGCACGGAAAATGTCGCAGATCTGCATGACCTCGGCGCGGGTCTTTGATGTCGCGGTCACGCGCAGGAGCACGAGTTCGCGGTCCACGTATTCCTCGTCCTGAAAATCCTGCACGTCGATGACATCCACCAGTTTTTCGAGTTGTTTGGTGACCTGCTCGAGGACCTTGTCATCGCCGCGGACGACGATCGTCATGCGGGAGGCGGAGGGGTCGAGGGTCGGTCCGACATTGAGCGTGTCAATGTTGAACCCGCGGCCGCTGAACATGCCGGCTACGCGGGTCAGCACGCCGAACTTGTTTTCAACGAGGATCGAGATGGTGTGTCGCATGAATGGAAAGAACCGAAAAGACTGCCCGAGCGTCGCTGGCGAGTCAAACGTTTACGGAAGCCGCGTGGCGATTTTCGGTTGGATTCAGCCGACGATGGGGAGGAGATTTCGGCTGATGGCGCGGTCCAAAGAGAGTGCGCCGCCACCGAGGCATAAGATCGCGAAGCCCATGGCCCACACGAGTAGGGGCACCTCAAAATCAGTAAAAACGACAGCATTGCGGCTGAGGATGACGAGAGCGCCGGTCATGATGGCGACAACGCCGAGTCCGGCGAGGCGCGTAAAGAGGCCAAAGAAGAGGGCGAGGCAGACAGCGAGCTCAAGAACGATCACGGACGAGGCGAGCAGGAGGGGCATGCCGATGCTGGTTGTCGCGGTCCAGGAGTCGATCGTTCCCTGCCATCCGGCACCACCGAACCAGCCAAAGGCTTTCTGCGTTCCGTGGTAAAAGAAGATGACCGCGAGGGAGAGCCGAAGGATCAGCGGGCCCACATTCCCGGGGGAGTGGAAGAAATGGAATACCGGATTTTTCGTCACGGGCAGGAACCCTACCAGACGCAATGGGACTTCGGAAAGCAAAAGTGTTCCCACGGCTGGCCAGTTTCGAGTAGGAAGGGGAAGGACATGGAGAAGGAAACCAAATCCCCGATCGCGGCCTACGTGGCTCCCTTTGTTATTTTCATGGGCGGGCTCGCTTTGTCACAGGCTGTGGGTTCCGTCGGCAAAGAGTCCGACAACCTCCTGCTCGCCCGTCCGGAATACTGGGTCTATCCGCTGCAAACCCTGGCCTGCGGGGCGGCGCTGGTCTTCTTTTGGAAGCGCTACGATTTCGGGGCCCGCGGCGGATTGCTCCTTGCCGCAGCCGCTGGCGTGCTAGCCCTCCTCCTCTGGCTTTCGCCGCAGCTCCTGCTCGGGTTTGCACCGCGGACGGGGGGATTTGATCCGACGGTTTTTTCGGACAACCCGCTTCTCTACTGGCTGACCGTGACGGCGCGTTTTGCGCGGCTGGTGATCATTGTTCCCCTGGTGGAAGAAATTTTTTGGCGGGGATTTTTGATGAGGTATCTGATCCGGGACAACTTTGAAACCGTCTCGCTGGGGGCCTACAAGGCGACGTCGTTTTTCGGTGTCGCCGGGCTGTTCATGCTCGTGCACTCGACGGCGGACTGGCCTGCGGCGTTCCTCACGGGACTGATTTACAATGGCCTGCTGGTGAAGACGCGGAGCCTGACCGCCTGCGTCATCGCGCATGCGATCACGAATCTCGGACTTGGATTTTACATTATGGCCACGCGCCAGTGGGGGTTCTGGTGAAAATTGGCATTGTCCAGCTCAACACGGTCGTCGGCGATTTCGCCGGGAATGCGGCAAAAATTGCGGCGGCCTGTCAGGACCTCGAGCAGCGCGGCGCGGAGATCATCCTCACCCCCGAGCTCGCTCTCACCGGATATCCGCCGCAGGATCTCGTCTTCAAGTCCGACTTCGTCCCGGGCAGCCTCCGCGCGCTGGACGCCCTCCACGCGCAGGTTGGCAAGGCGGCCTGGCTGGTCGGCTCGATCGACTTCAATACAACCGGCTCCGGACGCCCGTTCCGCAATGCGGCCGCCATCCTCGAACACGGCCGGCCGATCCGGAAAGTTTTCAAGTCCCTGCTACCGACTTACGATGTCTTCGACGAGGCGCGGTATTTCGAGCCGTCCGGGTCCGTCGCCCCGGTGGAAATCGGAGGCCGGAAGCTGGGTGTCACGATTTGTGAGGACATCTGGACGCCGGAATTCCTGCCGAACGGGCGCTACGCCTGCGACCCGGTCCATGACCTCGTTGTTGGCGGCTCGGCCGCGATCCTGAACCTGAGCGCCTCACCGTTTCAAATCGGCAAGCCGGAGCTTCGACGCGAGATGATCCGCCTCCAGGCCGCCCGCCATCGGGTCCCGTTCTTTTACTGCAATGCGGTCGGGGGAAACGACCAGCTCGTTTTCGACGGGCATTCGCTGGCTGCGACGGCGGATGGCGCGATCTGGGTGGAGGCACCCGGATTCCGGGAGGGTACATTCCTGCTCGATATCGGCGACATGAACCACCAGGTTACCTTTCACGGGGACGGAGCGGAGGAGGTGCTGGTTCCGTGGCCACCGGAAAAAACCGACCCGCTGCCTGACCTGCATGCCGCGCTCGTCCTGGGGCTGCGGGACTACATGGGAAAATGCGGATTCCGCACGGCGGTGCTTGGGCTCAGCGGCGGCATCGACAGTGCGGTCACCGCCTGCCTGGCCGTGGATGCGCTGGGCGCGGCGAATGTCACCGGCGTGGCGATGCCCTCGCCATTTTCCTCGGACCACAGCGTAAAGGATGCCGTCGATCTGGCTCTCAACCTTGGCATTAAGTGCCTGCACATTCCGATTTCAGAGAGCTTTGCGGTGCTGAAGACCCAGATGGCCGGTGCGTTTGAAGGACGGGCCGACGACCTTGCGGAAGAAAACATGCAGGCCCGCCTGCGCGGCGTGACCCTCATGTCGCTCTCAAACAAATTTGGCCACCTCCTGCTCACGACCGGAAACAAAAGCGAGCTGGCCGTGGGGTATTGCACGCTCTACGGCGACATGTGCGGCGGGCTCGCCGTCATTTCTGACCTTCCGAAAACGATGGTTTACCAGCTCGCGGAATTCATCAACCGCCGGGCCGGACGCGACCTCATCCCCCGCAGCACGATCAAAAAACCGCCCAGCGCCGAGCTGCGGCCCGACCAGACCGACCAGGATACCCTGCCGCCCTACGAGATTCTGGATGAGATTCTGCGCCTCTACGTGGAGGAGAACCTTGGCACTGCGGCGATCATCGAGCGCGGATTCGAGCCCGAGACCGTTCGCTGGGTGGTGCGGCGGGTGGATCTCAACGAATACAAGCGCGAGCAGGCCGCCCCGGGGCTCAAGGTCACCGGACGCGCATTCGGGATCGGACGCCGCATGCCTCTGGCCCAGCGGTTCGTCTCGGAGGATCCCCGGTGAGCCATTCCTCTGCCGGGGATGAGCCTGTCATTGGCATCACCTCCGGCGACCCGGCCGGCATCGGGCCGGAAGTCATCCGGGCCGCTCTCGCCGCCGGCCAACTTCCCGGGGGCATTCGCTACGAGGTCGTCGGTCCGATGGAGGGTCATGAACCAGGACGTCCGACCGGGGCCGGGGCCCGCGCGGCCGTCGAGGCTCTCGAGACGGCTGCCGCCAAGCTTCTCTCCGGCCAGTGGAAGGCCGTCGTCACCGGCCCCGTCTCGAAGCAGGCCCTCCACCAGGTCGGCTACGAATTCCCCGGCCAAACGGAATTTTTTGCGGCCCGGGCGAAGCAGGAAAATTTTGCGATGTGCCTGACCGGCGGCGGCCTGACCGTGGCTCTGGTCACGGCGCACATGCCAACAGCCGCCGTCGCGGGGCAGCTTTGCGCCAACGAGATCGTTCGCGTTGGAAAATTGCTCGAGGCCTTTTTAAAGCGCCTTGGCCATGCAGGTCCGCGGATCGCTGTGGCGGGGTTCAACCCACATGCCGGCGAGGGCGGCGACATCGGCCGCGAGGAGATCGAGATCATCTCGCCCGCCGTGGTAGAGCTGGCGACCAGCGGAAATTTCTCGGGTCCATATCCGCCGGATACCGTCTTCCACCGCGCGGTATCCGGAGCCTTTGACGGCGTGCTCTGCATGTATCACGACCAGGGCCTGATCCCGCTGAAGTTGCTGGCCTTTGACACCGGGGTGAATGTCACCCTCGGCCTCCCGTTCGTGCGGACGAGCCCCGACCACGGGACCGCCTTCGACATCGCGGGAAAAAACCTCGCGCGCCCCGACAGCATGATTGCCGCGATCCGGCTCGCGGCCCGGATGATCCTGCCTCCTTGAATTGGCGTGCAATGACCGCGAATCCTTGGGACAAACCGCCATGCCCACGATCGGCCGACGCAGCACCCTGAAAATCCTCCGCGCAGCCACCCCGGGCCTCTACCTCGATGCCGGCCCGCTCGGCGAGGTCCTTCTGCCGCGCCGATACATTCCGTCTCCGACGCCCACGGAGGTGGATGTTTTTCTCTACCGCGACTCGGAGGATCGCCTCGTAGCGACCACGGAGACCCCGCTCGCCATGGCGGGAGATTTTGCCTGCCTGCGCGTCCAGAGCATGCGGCCCAGCCTCGGGGCCTTCCTCGACTGGGGCCTCTCGAAAGACCTCCTCCTTCCCCGGCGCGAGTTGGTCACTTTTCCCCGCGAGGGATCACTCGTCATCGTCCATGTCCATGTGGACGAAAAATCCGACCGCATCGTAGCCAGCGAGCGCATCGACCGGTGGCTGGACCAGACCCCGCCCGCCTACGCCCCGGAGCAGGCTGTCCGGCTCCTCGTCGCCCGTGAAACCCCGCTGGGCTACAGCACCATCATTGAAAACGCCCACACCGGCCTCCTCTACCGCTCCGACCTGGCTGACCCACTCCGCATCGGCGAAGAGCTCACCGGCTATGTCCGCACCATCCGCCCGGATGGCAAAATCGACCTCGCTCTGGATCGCAAAGGCTTCGCCCGCATCCAGCCCCTCACCGGCCAAATCCTCGAGGCGCTCACAGCTGCCGGCGGATTCCTTCCCCTCAATGACAACAGCCCGCCGGCCGCAATCCGCGAGGCGCTCGGCGTCAGCAAAAAAGCCTTCAAGCAGGCCGTCGGGATCCTCTACAAAAAAAAGCAAATCCAGCTGGCGGATGACGGCATTCGCGCCGCTGCGGCCCCTCCGCGCGGAGGTCGGTGATCTGGAGAGTTTTACCAGAGGGAGTCGAACTCAGGAGTCCCAAAGACGCTCCGGAAATCGCTGCTACGCGAGACCTTTGCTCGCGATGTGACAAAGTGCTCCCGCACACTGAAATCAAATGCTTCTCGGAATGGTCGGCAAAACAAATCACAAGCTGGCCATCGGTCAATATTCTTTGACTGACCCCGTTCCCCGTTTCCTGCCAAAATGCCGCAGATGTAAATATGGAAGCACTGCCCCCTTTCTCGCCCAAGAGCGCTAAGCCGCAGAACCAGCCGACTCCGTCTGCGACCAACCCCAGCCCGATCAGGAGAAACAAAAATGCCACACGCCGGGACAGAATCCCCATGCCGAACTTCGTCATCACTTGACTGTTTAGACTTTTTGTTCTATTTAGACATTTATGACTAAAGATACGCGCAAGGCGCCCACCAAGAGCCGCATACTGGATGCAGCGCGTGAGTTGTTCAACAGCCGCGGGGCGACGGAGGTGACGACGCATGACATCGCGTCAGGTTGCGGCATCAGTCCGGGAAACCTTTATTATCACTACGCGAACAAGGAGGCGATTGTCCGGGCTTTGTTTGAGCGTTCGCTGGTGGAAAGCACAGAGTTTCACCAGGCGCTCGGGGAGAGTGAGGCCACGCCCGGGGAGAGGCGGGTGAAGGGACTGGAGTTTGCGAAGGAGATCAGCTGGCGCTACCGGTTTTTCAAGCGGGAGCTGCCGGCCCTGTTGGCGCGCGACCCGGCTCTGACCAAATCCTTCCGGGCTTTTCATCGCCGTCACTTGGCGCAGCTCACGCGTGATATTGAACGGGGGGTGCAGATTTCCGGTGGCAGGGCGCTTGATCCACAGGAGGCCCGGTGGCTGGCGGAAATTTCCTGGCTCATGGTGCTCTTCTGGCCGGGGTTTGTGGAGGCGGGCGGAGCGCGCTCAACCCGCAAGGAAATGGATCGGGGAATCGACTTGATTTCCTGGCTGTTTGACCGGGTGGTTGGAAAGGAAGGAGCGCGATGAGGGTGGGACTTCAGACCTGGGGCAGCGAGGGGGATTGTCGTCCGTTTGTGCAGTTGGCGACCGGTCTGGCTGCTGCCGGGCATGAGGTGCGGTTGGAAATCAGCGAAGTGGCACAGAGATCTTACGCCAGAGAAGCGGAGGTCGGTGCCTTTGAGCTTCAGGAGGTCGCTTCTCCCCTGTTCAGGAATCCCGAGGAGCAATATCTGCTCAGTGAGCAATTGATGAAGGCTGGAAATCCGCTGGCTCAATCCAGGGTGCTTCTGGAGAAAGTGTTTGATCCGGTTTCCGATTCCCTCGCGCAAGCTTCGCTGGATCTGGCGAAGCGCTCGGATGTCCTGGTGGGTCATTACTTTTTGCCCTCTCTCGGAGCGGCGGCAGAAAAACACGGTATTCCCCATCTGACCGTGCAATTCACCTCCGGGTTTGTGCCCGGTCCGGGCGTGAATCCCTTTGGCGGTCGCAGCCTGGGGCCATGGATCAACAACGGGCTCTGGGCCATGGTTTCAGCGATGACAAACCGTCTGCTTCTTGAGCGAACGAACCGTGTCCGGGCGCAATTCGGTTTACCTCCCGTGCGCGATGTCATGCGCGACACATGGATTTCTCCGCACGGAACATTGATGGCGGTGAGCCGGGCTCTTTGCCCGAAATCTCCCGGCTGGCCCCGGAACTGCAGGGTGGTTGGTCCCTTGAATTCCCGAGCTTTGCCGGCTCCCCCTGTGGGAGAGGAGACCATGAACAGGGAAGATCCCCCGGTCTTTTTTACATTTGGAAGCCTGATGCCGACAGACCGGAAAACGACCCATGAGGTGCTGGATCTGTGGAGCGATGCGGCGAGGCGTGTCGGCGTGCCCGGGATTCTTCAATGCGAAAACACCTGGGAGTGGCCCGCGCCGGATCATGTGCGTGTCGTGACGCGATGTCCGCATCAAGACATTTTCCCGAGCTGTGCCGCCGTGGTTCACCATGGGGGTGCGGGAACCACCCATGCGTGCGTTTGTGCGGGAGTTCCATCGATCGTTGTGCCGCATGTCGCCGACCAGTTTTTCTGGGGTGCAACCTTACGCCATATGCACTTGGGCACGGTCACACGCAAACGCCGTTCAGT
>JBGSJQ010000008.1:0-22506 GCA_041741775.1 Terrimicrobiaceae bacterium
GGCCCGCCGGAAGTCGGCCAGAGCGCCCTCCGGTTGGTCGCTGGCGCGCTTCGCATTAGCACGGTCCAAGAGGAGCCCCGCGTCGGCCTCGGCGGCAATCAGGGTATCCAGCACCTGGATTTGCTCGCCGTAGAGTTGGGCCTTGAGCAAGTCCCCGGCGAGTTGGTGCCCAGTGGCAGCATCGTTCGGGGCCTCGGTCCAGCGCGCTCGCAGGATGTCCAGCGCTCCCGGCAGCGACTCGTCCCGCCGATAGGCAATGTCGGCCTTGGCCCGCGCGACAAACCCAGGATCCGAGATCGAAGGAAGAAGTTCGGCCGCACGGTCAAAGTCCGGGACCTCCAGCCAGAGCGAGGCCAGTCGCTGGAGGGCCCTCTGGTCATCGGGATGCTGGTCCTGCCAGCGACGGAGAAGCTCGATGGTCGCATGGGTGTCGTGCGCCTCCTCCGCCAGCGCGATTTGGTCCGCCAAATCACCGCGCGCCGCCGCAAGGGTGGCCATCAGGGTGAAAATCACAAGCGGCAGGCGCATGAAGCAGTCTTGGATGTCCCACGGGAATTACTCAAGCTTGAATATGGAGGTCATCGCATCGGGCTGTCCTTGACGACGTGGAGGCACAGGTGGTTTCGCAGATCGTCAGTTTGTTGGAAACATGCAACTCAAGAATTTCAAATCTGGATGAGTTTCGGGAATCCTTGAAATTGACAATTGTTGCCAACCCCTGCAGCTTGAACCCATGCCAACCCAAAACGTCAACCTCCCGCCACATTTCAAAAAGTTTGTTGAAAAGAATGTCCGCGATGGCCGGTTCGGCAACGCCAGCGAAGTCATTCGCGCCGGGCTCAGGCTGCTCGAACACGAGCAGGCTTTGCGCCAACTAAAAATCCAGCGTCTTCGCGAATCGGCACGGGCCGGCATCGACGATGTTGCCGCCGGGCGGTTTACGGATCTTCCCGCAGCTGATATTTCGCGCCATCTGGAAAAAATCGCCCGCTCCGCACTTCGCAAAGCTCCTGCGAAGCAATGAAGACCATCCGCCACACGGCGACGGCAGACTCCGACCTTCAGTCCATTCTGGAATGGACGCTCGACGCATTTGGCCGTCCGGCGATGCAGCGCTACAGCCAGCTTATCGGCCAGGCGTTGCTGGACCTGGCGGAAGACCCGGAGCGTCCGGGATCGCAGCATGCCGCTAACGCCCTTTTTATCTACCACCTCCGTCATAGCCGGACAAGGGGCCGCAATCCCCACGTCCATCGCCCCAGACATTTCATCCTGTTCCGAACGACCCGGACCCACGTGGAAATCCTCCGCTACCTCCACGACGCGATGGACCTCGAACAGCAATTTCCAGATGAACCATGATGAGAACGGGAATGAAACAGGAGAACCCCATCGAAGAAATCTGACGTTTGCCGCATCTCCCGTTTCCATTGAGGGCGATACCCTTTGGAGGGCCGATGCTCCGTCAGCGCCGACATTTTTCGGATGCCGGAGCGCTACCGCTGAAGTCGTTCCGGCAGGAATCATTTCCTTCGATCCCACAACTCCGATGCGCCGCAGTGTCACGGCTCGTGCGGGAAGGCAGAGCACGATGCGCCCCCACGCTTTCGATTCCGAGCTCTCCGCTCCGGCCTCCAACCTGCTTGAACCCAAGTGAAGTCAATCAAGCGAGCCCGGCCAGGTGGGCTGCGAGCGAGGGCTTGTCTGCCAAGTGGGCGATGCTGCCATCCGGGGTGAGAACACCGAACCCCGGGCCGTAGGCGGCACCGTTGATCACGCAGGCGTCTGAGCGGGCCTCGCGAATCTGTTTGGCGGCACGGGCCACGGCCTGGTCGCGTGAGCCGTCCAGCTCATACTTCCATCCGATGAGGCGGGCGGCTGGGAACCAGGAGCGAAGCTCAGGGAGGATTTTTCTTGCTGGTCGGAGGGTTAGTCGGATTTCCCCCGCACGGCTGCTGAGCTTGGCCGAGGCGTCCGATCCGTGAATTTCGGCCACTTCGAAATCGCTGAGAGCAGCGGCATGGAGCACGATTTCGGGTTGGCGATCGAGACATTGCAGGGCTTCGGCGAGCGAGTCGTTGGTGGAAAAATGTCTGACATCGACACTGGCCGGAGGAGGCGCCGTTGATCCCTCCCCGCGAAAACAAAAGACGTCAAAGCCTGCGCGGGAAAAGGCCTGCGACAAAATGGTTCCGATTTCGCCCGTCGAGAAGTTGGTGATCCGCCGCACCTGGTCGATCGGGGTCGAGGCTGGTCCGCAGGTGATGACGGCGAAGGGCATTCGTTCTTGAGCGGGAGACTTAGTGGCGGAAATGCCGCGTGCCCGTGAAGACCATGGCGACGCCGTGGTCGTTCGCGGCCTGGATGACGTCGTTGTCCTTGACCGATCCGCCGGGCTGAATGGCGGCCGTGGCCCCGGCCTGGGCGGCGGCGATGAGGCCGTCGGGGAAAGGGAAAAAGGCGTCGCTGCAGACGGCGCTGCCTTTGAGAGAGAGCCCGGCCTCCTGGGCCTTCCAGACGGCGATGCGGGAGGAGTCCACGCGGGACATCTGGCCCGCCCCGATCCCGAGCGTGCGGTCTTTCGCAGCGTAAACGATGGCGTTCGACTTGACGTGCTTGACGACTTTCCAGCCGAATTCCATGGCCTCGATTTCGTCCTTGGTCGGCGGCCGGGTGGTCACCACCTTGTGCTCGAGTTCGGGAATGTCCGCCGAGTCGGAGTCCTGGACGAGGAGGCCACCGAGGACGCTGCGCACATCGCGTCCGTGCTGGCTCACGGGTTTGAGCATCTTCATGAGGCGAAGGTTTTTCTTTTTCTGGAGCAGCGAGCGGGCGTCGGACTCGAAATCCGGAGCAATGATGACCTCGCTAAAAATCTCAGAGATGGCCTTGGCGAGGGCGAGGGTGATCGGGAGGTTGCAGATGATGATTCCGCCGAAGGGGGCTTGCTTGTCGGTGGCGAAGGCCTTTTCCCAGGCTTCGCGCAGGTCGGGGTCGGTGCCGATCCCGCAGGGGTTGGTGTGTTTGAGGATGGCGACCGTTGGCTTCGAGAACTCGGCGATGAGGTTCGAGGCCGCGCTGATATCAAGGATGTTGTTATACGAGAGTTCCTTCCCGTGGAGCTTGTCGAAGTAGGAGTTGAAATTCCCGTAGAGCTCGGCCTGCTGGTGGGGGTTCTCGCCGTAGCGGAGGCGCATCTCCAGCGGAAACTCAACGCGGAAGCTGGCGCAGGTTTGCTGCTCGCGGTTCAGGAATTCCGCGATCGCCGCGTCGTAGGCCGACGTGGTGGCAAAGGCCTTGATCGCCAGCCGCTCGCGCAGCTTGAGGGTCGTCGAGCCCTCCTCCTCGCCCATGTCTTCGAGCACCGCCGCGTAGTCCGCCGGATCCGTCACCACGCAGACGGACTGGTAATTTTTTGAGGCGCTGCGGATCATTGAGGGTCCGCCGATGTCGATTTGCTCAATGGCCTCCGGCAGGGTGACGTCGGGTTTGGCGATGGTGGCCTCGAAAGGGTAAAGGTTGACGACGACGAGGTCGATCGGCCGGATGCCATGCGCTTTTGCCTGCTCCTCATGTTCGGCATTGCCGCGCAGATAGAGGAGTCCCCCGTGGATTTTCGGGTGAAGGGTTTTGACACGGCCGTCCATGATTTCCGGCGAGCCGGTGAATTGGGAGACCTCGATGGTTCCGATGCCCGCCGCCTGCAGGGCTTTGGCGGTTCCGCCGGTGGAAAGGATTTCGACGCCAGCGTCGGCAAGCGATTTGGCAAATTCCACAATACCGGTTTTGTCAGAGACGGAGATCAGCGCGCGTTGGATTTTCATTTTTTGAAGGCATACTGCTCTATAGCGGCCCCGCGAGGATTTCAACACACATCCGACACGCACCTTTTGCCGCCGCCGATTCGTGCGGGCTGACTTGCGGGTTGCGGGCCCCGGCGGAATGCCTATGCTCGCCACGACAACGCCATGAACTTTTTCTTCGACCGCCCGGAACGCCCCGCCCCGCGCTGGGCCAAAGCCCTGACGATTCTCCTGCTGATCCTTGCCTATTCCGTGCTTTGCCTGTGGGCGTTCTCGGGATCGGTTCGCGATTGGGAAAAAGTCTGGAGCTACCGCGAGACATTCGTGAAAGGGTGGTTGATGACGATCGGGATCTCGGCGGCGGCTTTGGTGCTGAGCACGGTTTTCGGCGCGGTGGCAGCGCTGGCCAGGAGGTCATCCTTTCTGCCCCTCCGTTACTCTTCTGTGCTCTATGTCGAAACGGTGCGAGGCCTGCCGCTCCTGGTTCTCGTCCTCTTCGGGTATTACGGAGTCATGTTCAAGCTCGGGTGGGAGGAGCGCATTTCGGGAGGTATCCTGATCCTGTCGCTTTTCAGCGGAGCCTATATCGCGGAAATCCTTCGAGCCGGGATTGAAAGCGTTGGGAGATCGCAATGGGATTCGGCCCGGGCGATTGGCATGACCAGCTTTCAGACGTATCGGCAGATCATTTTTCCCCAGGTCCTTCGCCAGAGCCTTCCTCCACTTGCCGGGCAATTTTCTTCGCTGATCAAGGATTCTTCCCTGCTCTACGTCATAGCGATTCCGGAGCTCACATTTTCCGCCCAGCAGGTGAACTCGGCTACCTATGCAACGTTTGAGGCGTATCTGCCCCTCGGGATTCTCTATCTCGTCCTCACGCTTCCAATTTCTCTCTGGACGAAATACTTGGAGAAACGCGTGAGCTATGAAAGTTGAATTGCGTGGGGTTTCCAAGGCCTTCGGGGAGCAGCGTGTGCTCGAGAACGCCTCGTTTGAAGCCGAGTTCGAGCACACTTTGGCGCTGGTGGGACCATCCGGAGGTGGAAAATCCACCCTGCTCCGCCTTCTGGCAGGCCTGGACCGTCCGGACGCCGGCGAGGTCCGGGTCAATGACTCGGCTCTTCCCGGACCGGAAGAAGAACTTCGTCGTTACCGCCGGACGATCGGGATCGTGTTTCAGGCTTACAACTTATTCCCGCACCTTAGCGCGGCCGAAAATGTCATTCTTCCGCTGGTGGAAGTTCACGGGCTTTCCCGTGCTGCCGCTAGGTCCCGCGCCGATGAGGAATTGCAGCGCTTCCGGCTGGCCGGGCATGCGCACAAGCAGCCCGGGCAGCTCAGCGGTGGGCAGCGCCAGAGGGTGGCCATCGCCCGGGCTCTGGCGATCCGGCCGAGGTTTCTCCTCCTCGACGAGCCGACCTCCGCTTTGGATCCGGAAATGACCGCCGAGGTGCTGGACGTGATTGTCGAGCTCCGCGAGTTGGGGAAGCCCATTGTTTTGGTCACGCACGAAATGGGTTTTGCACGCCATACGGCCGACCTAGTGGCATTTGTGGCCGATGGCGGCGTGCGCGAATGCGCTCCGGCTGGGGAATTTTTTTCGTCGCCCGCGTCACCTGCGACGCGCCAGTTCCTGGAGAAGATCCTGAAATATTGACCTGAAATGATTCACGAATCCGTCCCGGCCTCCTTTGGGCTTCCTCACCGCGAGCCGTTTCTTTTTGTCGACCGCATCACATCCCGCGTGCCGGGGGACGAGGCGACCGGAGAGCGGGTGTTTTTGCCGGAAGACCCGATGTTTCGCGGACATTTTCCGGGTAACCCGATTGTGCCCGGGGTCATCCTCACCGAAGCGCTGGCTCAGATCGCTGGTATCGCCGGGGCGTCCGGGCGCGGATTCCTACTCTCGGCGATCCGGGCTATGAAATTTCCGTCCCCTGCACGACCTGGAGAGAAGATCCTTCTGAGTGCAAGACAAACCGGCCGCCTCGGCGGGCTGTTCCAATTTGCCGTTCGCGCCGAAGTCGATGGGCGAACCGTGGCCGAGGGGCAGATCGTTCTGAACGAGCTATAGCTCGACCGAATCCTCGAGCGGAGGCTTGCCGAGCAGAAAAAGCCGCGCGGGGATCACCTGATTCAGCCAGTCGAGATGAGGAGGCAAAAAGCGCTTGCGATTCCGCCACTCGGCCTCGACGAGTAGGAAATCGGGCGCGGCTTCCTGCACAATATCGCAGAGGGTGAAACCAGTATTCGACTGCACCGTGCGCAGGTCGACGTCGTCAGCGATTTCTTCCAGCGCCGCACAGAGTTCTTCCATTTCGGACCCGGAAGGCGTGTTCCCAAGCGCGGCCTCGCGGGCATGGGCAAACGGGCTGTCGGCGGCCAGGATCGCGATACTTTCCGGCCGGATACACGCGAGCGCGGTCCGGGCTGCGTGCCAGCGGGGGCGGTGGGCCTCCACCATCAGGCAGGCGCTGTAGGTCTCAGGAGCTTCCTCGCGGGGGGAGGGGATAAGTAGCAGGTCGCAGGGGGCGCGCTGGAGAAGCTCTCGGACGACGCTGCCTGTGAAATTCCGGAAATCGTTCGGCTGGTCGATCGCGCCGGCGATGACCAGATCGAAATATTCGCTGGAGGCCGCATCCACAAGTGCTTCGGCCGGCGTCTCGCCAAGGCACCAGTAGATATCGACCTCGTCACGCCCCAGTTCGCCGAAAGCTGCGTGGAACATCTCAACCTTCTCATCCGAGCGCTCCCCAGCATGCAGAACGCTGAGACGGGCACCAAATTTTCTGGCGATGCGATCCGCCTCGGCGATCACCGCGCGGAAGCGCGGAGAAAACGTGGAGGCAACGGCGAAGTGCGGTTCGGACATCGTGCCCCAAAGGATCTCTCGCCGACGAGACCGTATCCAGCAGAAAATGTGCCCCCGGTGAAAAAATCCCGAAGCTCCTGCCGGATCAGTGCTAAGGAATGGAAGATTTGTTGCATCTTGCGGGTTCACCAGCGGCCGAGCCTCCCTCGCGGTGGGGCGGAAAAATCTACTTTTCCTGGTGGCGAGATTGTGACATTCTTTGGGACGGGATGCAGGGAATCTTCAATACATACGAGGCCGGGGCGTTTTACGACGAGATGTTTTCGTCGGACGGAGGGGTTCGTCCGCATTACCGGCAGCTTCTCGAGCGTTTTGAGGAAATGGATGCCATGGAGTTCGACAGGAAGCGGGCCTTGGCGGAGCGCACGTATCTAAACCAGGGGATTACGTTCACTGTCTATAGCGGCGACGAGGGGACCGAGCGCATCATGCCATTCGATCTCATCCCCCGGATTATTCCTGCGGATGAGTGGTCGGTGATCGAGCGTGGGCTCGTCCAGCGCCTCAATGCCCTCAACCACTTTTTGCAAGACATCTACCACGAGCAGCGAATTCTTAAGGAGGGCATCATTCCTGAGGAGATTATTCTCGGTGCGAAGCATTTCCGGCCCGAGCTGGTGGGGTTTGACCTTCCCAACAATATTTACATCCATGTCTGTGGAACTGATCTGATCCGTGGAGCCGACGGCACCTACATGGTGTTGGAGGACAACGGCCGGTGCCCGTCGGGCGTTTCTTACCTGCTGGAAAACCGTCAGGCCATGAAGCGCGTGTATCCGCGGCTCTTCAACCGCTACGGGGTTCGGCCGGTCGGAAAATATCCGCAGGAGCTTTTGGCCGCGCTGAGGCATTCGGCCCCGCATGGGAACCCGGATCCGACGGTCGTTGTGCTGACTCCGGGCGTTTACAACTCCGCGTATTTCGAGCACTCGTTCCTGGCCCGCGCGATGGGAATAGAGATCGTGGTGGGGCCGGATCTTGTTGTGGAGGACAAGAAGGTTTTCATGAAGACGACAAAAGGCCTGCGCCAGGTCGATGTCATCTACCGTCGGATCGACGACGACTTCTTGGACCCAACAGTTTTCCGCAAGGACTCGGTGCTGGGGGTGCCCGGGATCGTCGAGGCCTACCGGGCAGGAAACGTCAGCCTCGCCAATGCGCTCGGCACCGGAGTGGCGGACGACAAGGTGACGTATTACTACGTGCCGGCGATGATCAGATTTTATCTTGGGGAAGAGCCGATTCTTCCAAATGTCGAGACCTACCTCTCGGCTGTCGAGAGCGACCGGAAATTTATTTTGGACAACCTGCCCAACCTGGTCGTGAAGGCGGCCAACGAGAGTGGAGGCTACGGGATGATGATCGGACCGCACGCCTCGAAGGAGGAAATCGAAAAATTCCGTTTGGCCATCATTGCGGATCCGCGCGGGTATGTTGCGCAGCCGGTGATCAGCCTGTCCCGCTCGCCGTGTTATTTCGACGGCTCCGTTGAGGGCCGCCATATCGATTTGCGGCCCTATGTTCTTTCGGGGGAGAAGACGGTGATCATTCCCGGAGGGCTGACCCGCGTGGCCATGCGCAAGGGGTCGCTGGTTGTGAACTCGTCGCAGGGCGGCGGCAGCAAAGACACGTGGGTCCTCGACGATGGGGGGACGCCATGCTGAGCCGCGTTGCCGACGCCTGTTTCTGGATGATCCGCTATATCGAGCGCGCCGAGGCGAACTCGCGTGTCCTCGACGTGAACATCCAGCTCATGCTGGATTTTGAAGACATCAATGGCGGCACGGCCCAGCAGCACTGGCAGCCAATCCTGGCCACCTTGGAGGACCAGGAGCTCTTCAACGAGCTCCACGACGGAATCACCGGCGACGCAGTCATGGACTTCGTGACGTTTGAAAAAAAGTATTCGAACTCAATCTTTTCCTGCATTTCCCACGCGCGGGAAAATGCGCGGATGGTTCGCGAGCAGATCTCCAGCGAGATGTGGGAACACATCAACCGGCTTTACCTTTATCTGCACAGCGGGGCGGCACGGGCGGCATTCATCGAGAGCCCGATCGATTTTTACCGGTCGCTCGTCGAGAGCTTGCACTCGTTTCATGGCATCACCGACGCGACGATGACCCACGGCGAGGGGTGGCAGTTCCTGCAGGCCGGCAAATTCCTTGAGCGGGCGGATTCCACTTCCCGCGTCTTGGACATCAAGTATCACATCCTCCTGCCATCCGGCGAGCAGATCGGGGGGACGGTGGATAGCACCCAGTGGATGGCGGTCCTCCGCTCCTGCAGCGCGATGGAGGCGTTTCTGAAGACATCGCATGGGCAGGTCGCCGGCTGGGAAGTCGCCGAATTTCTGATCCTGCACGATACGTTCCCCAGGTCCCTGCACTTTTGCGTGGGGCAGTTGGACGCGGCGCTGCACTGCATTTCCGGCTGCGACCGGGCTCACTTCTCGAATGATGCCGAGCGCCTCTCGGGGATGCTGAGGTCCAGCCTCGACTACACCACGATTCAACCCATCTTCACCGAAGGGCTCCACCAATACCTCGACAGAACCCAGCTCAGCCTGATCGAGATTTCCGATGCCCTTGTGAAGACTTATTGCTCTTGGCTGGACCAGAGCTAGACCGGCTGCTGCGGAGCGTTTCGCGGTCGTTTCATCTCTCGCTGCGACTCCTGCCGGCTTCCGTGCGCCCGACGCTGTCGCTCGCCTATTTGCTGGCGCGGGCCTCGGACTCCGTCGCCGATGTCTCCACGGTTCGTGCCGGGGATCGCATTTCTTTGCTGCAAGGGCTTCCCTCCAGTTGGCCGCCGGACCTTGCGGCGGGGCTGGAGAGCCATGGGGAACTTCCGGCTGCGGACCGCGATCTGCTCGCGGCCATGCCGGACCTGCTGGGACGCCTGCAATCTTCGCCGGACCGGGCTGAGATCGAGCGCGTTTGGCACATCATCAGGAGCGGACAGATCTTTGACTTGCAGAGGTTTGCGGGGGAGGGGAGTCCCTTGACTTTGGAGGAGGCCCAACGGTATGCCGGACTCGTGGCGGGATGCGTCGGCGAATTCTGGACAGACGTCTGCTTCAAGCACGTCAGGGGGTATTCCGACGCATCTCCCGAGCTTCTGCGGCAGCTCGGGTATTCGTGTGGCTGCGGGCTCCAGTGGGTGAACATCCTCCGGGACCGGGGCCCTGATCAGGACCTCGGCAGGGTTTATGTCACGCCGGAGAATTTCCCTACGGCCCTGAATTTCGCCAGACAGCACTTGGCGGACGGCGCCCGGTACGCAAAGGCGATCCGTCCGCGCCGCCTTCGGGCCGCTTGTGCGCTTCCGCTGGCGCTCGGGGAGGCGACGCTGGACCTGATCGAGGCCAACCCCGCGGCGCGGCGGGTCAAGGTCGGACGGTGGTTCGTCTGGCGGGCTTTGATCGGTGCCCTGCGATAGGAAGCCCCACACAAAAAGGACAGCCTAGCCAATCCTTAATCCTGTGCCCGGGTCGAAAAGGTGGGTTTTCTCCGCGTCGATTTCAAAGACGAGCCGGTGGCCGGCTTCGCGGTGGTCGACGGGGTCATGGCTGCGGCTGACGATCGTATGGGAACCGGTTTGGATATACAAATATGTTTCTGCGCCCATCGGTTCGACGACGTCCACGATGGCTTGGAAGCTTCCCGGCGGGCGGGGTTTCCCCTGTTCAACGAGTGAGCAATTCTCCGGGCGCACGCCGAGGGTGACTTCCTTCCCGGCATACGCCTGCGCCGCCGGTCTGGCCCCAAGGTTCAGCTCGACGGCACCCCCACGGGCTTCTTTGAAAACCAGGTTCTCTCCAGCCTTGCGAAGGGCGCCCTGCAGGAAATTCATGGGCGGGCTTCCAAAAAATCCTGCTACAAAGATGTTTGCCGGCTGGTTGTAGAGGCTGAGCGGTGCGTCCACTTGCTGGATGACCCCTTCTTTGAGTCCGGTTTCTGGGTTGACGACAGCGTCCATCACGACGATGCGCGTCCCCATCGTCATGGCTTCGACCTGGTCGTGGGTGACATAGATCATCGTGGCTTGGAGGCGCTGGTGGAGTTTGATGATCTCGGTGCGCATCTGCACGCGCAGTTTGGCGTCGAGGTTCGCCAGTGGCTCATCGAACAGAAAAACCTTGGGTTGGCGGACAATGGCCCGCCCCACGGCAACGCGCTGTCGCTGCCCGCCGGAAAGGTCTGTGGGCTTGCTGTCCAAAAGTTGCTCCAGGCCAAGGATGGCCGCCGCTTCGTCCACTCGCTTGCGGGTTTCCGTCTTGGAAAGTTTCCGCAGCTTGAGCCCGAAGGCCATGTTCTCGTACGCGCTCATGTGGGGGTAAAGCCCATCATTTTGAAAGACCATCGCAATGTCCCGGTCTTTGGGCGGCACGTCGTTGACCCGTTTGTCCCCGATGGAGATATCGCCGCGGCTGATCTGTTCCAGCCCCGCGACCATCCGCAGGGTTGTGGATTTTCCACATCCCGATGGCCCGACAAAAACCATGAACTCGCGGTCGGCAATCTCGATGTTGAAATCCCGGACCGCGGTAACCGTCTGGCCCTTGTCTCCAGAGTAAATTTTGCAAACGTTCTTCAGGGTGACTTTTGACATCTGTTCTTTCTTCTGAGGTGGCTGTCCCATGGATTTCAGGGCACGGATGGGACGGGCCCGTGCTCTGTCGAAAAAACATCGAAGGCAGCGGGCCTTGAAATGTCAACGCAGTTGAATGCGAATCACAGGCGGATTTGCTCCCAGGTGATTGCCCCTCCCGTCGGGATTGTCAGCCAGGCATAACCGGCCGGCGCTCCCTTGTTTGCCTTGCCAATGGTTCCCGGATTCAGGAAGCGAGTGCCTGTGATCTTCTCGTCGCGCGGGACATGGGTGTGCCCGTGGAGCAGGAATTCGGCTTTTGGCGGGGTCCGCGGCGGAATGTGAATCAGGAAAAACCGGTGGCCGTTGCGCTCGAGGGTCAGGCTCAGCGGGAGGTCGAGCCCGAAATCATTATTGCCCAGCACGGCGGAAACCGGCGGCCCAATCTCCCGCACGGCCTCGAGGGTGGACAAATCGCAAAAATCCCCGAGGTGCCAAATCTCATCGGCTTGGCGCAGTTCGGGAAAAATCCGCGAGGGAAGGTGTCCGTGAGTGTCGGAAATGACGGCGATACGCATGGGGCCAAGCAACTTGCCTCGGGAGTCACATTCGTGCAAGTCGCGACTCACCAAACCGAAAAAATCCGCCTTCGGGGTTGCGGTTCGGCCCGAAACTTGCTTACTAGAAACGTCAATTTTCTTATCCCATGCCGAACCTCACAAAACGCGATCTCGTAATGCAGATCAGCAAGGAAACCGGACTGACCCAGCAGGAGGTCTTCGCTGTCATTCAGAAAACTCTCGACCAGATCACCGACGCCTTGGCCTCGGGGCAGGACGTCGAGCTGCGGAATTTCGGCGTCTTTGAGGTCCGCCTCACCAAGTCACGCGTCGGACGCAACCCTCACAAACCCGAGAAAGACGTGATCATTCCCGCGCGAGCGATGGTGAAATTCAAATCCGGCAAGGTGATGCGCCAGCGCGTGCTTCTCCGCACGGATGAGCTTAGGACATCGGAGAAAAATACAAAGTCGGACCTCTGAAACCGATCGTCTCCCCTCGGGTGGAAACCATCCGGATTCGCGGCGCCCGCCAGAACAATCTGCGCGGCATTGATTTGGATCTGCCTCTGGGCAGCCTGATCGTCGTGACCGGGCCGAGCGGCAGCGGCAAGTCGAGCCTCGCGTTTGACACGGTCTATGCCGAGGGCCAGAGGCGCTACGTCGAGACGTTCAGCCCCTACACCAGGCAGTTCCTGGACCGGATGGACAAGCCCCAAGCGGACTCGATCGAGGGGATCCCGCCGGCGATTGCCATCGAGCAGGCAAACAATGTTCGGACCACCCGCTCCACGGTGGGCACGATCACCGAGATCAATGACTACCTGAAGCTGTTTTTTCCGCGTGTCGCCAAGGGGTTCTGTCCGACCTGCTCCCGGGAGGTGAGGCCGGAGTCCGTGGCCTCCATTGTGCGGGCGCTCACCTCACGGTTCCGGGGAAAAACCGTGCTCGTGACGTTTGGTGTTCCCGTGCCGGCCGGGACGAAGCCGGCCGACTTTTTTGAGTTTTTGCAGCAGCAGGGGTATCTGCGGGTATGGTTGGCAGGAGAAATATTTCGAACCGACGAATCGCCTCCCTCTGCTCGCCTCCCTGCGTGCGTTCCGGTTGTTCAGGATCGTATCACCATCGGTTCCTCTCAGAAACCCAGGCTCTGCGAGGCAGTCGAAAACTCGCTGCGCCTTGGTGCGGACAAGATCGCGGTCGTGGATCCCGACTCGGGGGAATTCCAGCCATATTCTTCCGGTTGGCACTGTGCGCACTGCGACGAGGGCATCCGCCCGCCGAGCCCCGGGCTCTTCAGTTTCAACAACCCCCTCGGCGCCTGCCCGGAGTGCCGTGGGTTTGGCCGCATCATCGGAATCGACTACCAGCGGGTCATGCCTGACAAATCGCTGTCGATCGCCCAAGGGGTCGTCAAACCGTTCCAAAGCGGTCAGTCTCGCGAGTGTCAGGATGACCTGATGCGTCACGCCGTGCGCAACGATGTGGATGTGCACCTGCCTTTTGAAGATCTTCCGAAATCCGAACAGGACTGGGTGATTCATGCCGAAGGCGACGGGCAGGAGGCGTGGGAGAGCGGGCGGTGGTATGGCGTGAAAGGCTATTTCGACTGGCTGGAGTCGAAGACCTACAAGATGCACGTGCGGGTCCTGCTCAGCCGCTACCGGAGCTACCAACCCTGCCCGGCCTGCAAGGGAGGACGCTTCCAGCCCGAGACACTGAATTTCCGCATCGGCAACCTGACGATTGCTGATCTCGCCCACCGGCCAGTCAGCGAACTTTCCAGGATCTTTGCTGAAATCCAACTTCCGGAGGGCGACACCAGCGCCCGGCTTGTGCATGACCAAATTGCGTCCCGCCTAGGCTACCTTGGAGAGGTCGGGCTCGGCTACCTGACGCTCGACCGTCCCACGCGCTCTCTTTCGGGCGGTGAACTGCAGCGCGTGAACCTGACGACCTGCCTCGGGGCCTCGCTGGTGAACACGCTGTTTGTTTTGGACGAGCCCAGCGTCGGGCTGCATCCGCGGGACACAGGCCGACTGCTCCATGTCCTCTGCGGGCTACGGGATAAAGGGAACACCCTGCTTGTGGTCGAGCACGAGGAGGCCGTGATCCGGACTGCCGACCATCTGGTGGATATTGGACCGGGCCGGGGTGCCCATGGTGGCAACCTCCTCTATTGCGGGCCGGCGGCCAACTTTGCGGGCACGGATTCCCTCACGGCGGACTACCTGGAGGGGCGCAAGGCGATCCCGGTTCCACGCAAACGGCGGAAGCCGAAAAATTTCATCCACCTTCGCGGGGTGCGTCACCACAACCTGAATGGCATCGATGTGAAGATCCCAACGGAGGTTCTCTGCGCGGTGACCGGGGTGTCCGGATCCGGAAAAACCTCGCTGGTGCGGGACGTTCTGCACCGCCACCTGGCCGGGGCCGAGCCGGATGAGGACGAGGCGGCCGGGTTCGTGAAGTCGATCCGCGGCGACGAGGACATCGACGAGGTGGTCATGGTGGATCAGTCCCCTCTGGCAAAGAGCCCGCGCTCCACGCCGGCTGTCTATCTGGGTGCCTTCGATGGCATCCGCGAGATTTTTGGGACAACGAAAGAGGCTTTGGCAGCGGGGTTCTCGCCCGGGACGTTTTCCTTCAATTCCGGCCATGGTCGCTGCGAGCGCTGCGGCGGCTTGGGGTTCGAGAAGGTCGAGATGCAGTTCCTGAGCGACCTCTACCTCCGGTGCCCGGAGTGCGACGGAAAAAGGTTTCGCCCGGCCGTGCTGAACATCGAAGTCAAAGGCAAATCCATCCATGATGTCCTTGAGATGACCGCTGGCGAGGCTGTCGCCTTTTTTGAGCCGATGGACCGCCGGGGTACGATCACCCGTCCGCTCCGCCTGCTCTCGGAAGTCGGCCTCGATTACCTCCGCCTGGGGCAGCCGGTCAACGCGCTCAGCGGCGGCGAGTCCCAGCGCCTCAAGCTGGTCCACCACCTTGCCCAGAAGCGCGACGAGAGCGCCCTCCTGATTTTTGATGAGCCGACCACCGGGCTTCACTTCGACGACGTCGCCCTGCTTCTCAAGGTCTTCCACCGACTGGTCGCAGAGGGAAACAGCGTCGTCGTCATCGAGCACAACCTCGAGGTCGTCAAATGTGCGGACTGGGTCGTGGACCTCGGACCCGAGGGAGGCGACGCCGGCGGACAGGTCGTGGTGGCGGGAACGCCGGAAACAGTCGCTGCGTGCGAGGCCTCCCACACCGGGCGTTTCCTCGATCCGCTCCTAAAAGGCAAGCGCATCCGCCTCGCCGATGTCCCCACCAAGCCGAAACGCAAGACTCCCGCCGCCGGAAACATCGCAATCCGTGGTGCGCGCGAACACAACCTCAAAAACCTCTCTGTCGATATCCCCCGCGACGGGATGGTCGTGGTGACCGGACTGAGCGGATCGGGAAAATCCACACTGGCCTTCGACATCCTCTTTGCTGAGGGCCAGAGAAGGTTTCTCGACAGCATGTCCCCCTATGCCCGGCAGTTTGTTGATCAGATGGAAAAGCCGGCGGTGGACTCGATCGAAGGCCTGCCTCCGACCGTCGCCATCGAGCAGCGCGTCACCCGCGGCGGAGGTAAATCCACGGTAGCCACCGTCACAGAGATCTACCATTTCCTCCGCCTCCTCTTCGCCAAGCTCGGCGTGCAGTATTGCCCGGATTGCTCGGTGCCGGTCGAAACCCGCACCCCGACCGCCATCGCAGTCGAAGTCCGCAAGCTGGCCGGGCGCGGGCCGGTCCGCGTCTTCGCCAATCTCGTCAAGGCCCGCAAGGGATTCCATACCGATGTGGCCCGCGCCGCATCGAGGCAGGGAATTGAAATGCTTCTTGTCGATGGCCGGCTGGTCGCCGTCGAGGGCTTCACCAAACTGGAGCGGTTCAAGGAGCACACGATCGATGCGCTCGTCGGCACGCTCGAAAAGCCTGATACCAAGACAGCGGACGAGCTCGTGCGGCGGGCGCTGGCTCTCGGGCGTGGCACGGCGCGGGTCGAGGACGCCAATGGTAAATCCACCGTGCTAAGCACCGAAATGAATTGCCCGTCGTGCAGCCGGGCGTTCGAGCCACTGGATCCACGGCTCTTTTCTTTCAATTCCCCGCACGGCTGGTGCACGCACTGCCGGGGGTTTGGGGAGGTATGGAGCGAGTTGGGGGCCGGAACGAAGGAATTCGACTCGCAGCTCGAAGCCGAGCTCGACGAGGAGCGCCGCCACGAGGGGCTCGAGGACTCGGAACCCCGCCCGTGCCCGGTCTGCAAAGGCTCGCGCCTCAACGAGACCGCCTCCCACGTGCTCATCGACGGGCACTCGATCAACGCCTTCACGAGCGCCCCGGCCTCGGAAACCATCACCCTCGCCGCCTCTCTGAAATTTTCCGGCCCGCGCGCTGGCGCGGCGGCGGAGGTCGTCGGCGAAATCTCCCAGCGCCTCAAATTCCTTGCCACGGTCGGCCTCGATTACCTCTCCCTTAACCGAAGCGCCAAGACGCTCAGCGGGGGCGAAGCCCAGCGCATCCGGCTCGCAGCCCAGCTCGGCTCAAACCTTCGCGGTGTCCTCTACGTTCTCGATGAACCGACGATCGGACTCCATCCGCGCGACAACGCCCAACTTCTCGACGCGCTGAGTGCCCTCGCTAAAAAAGGCAACTCGCTCGTCATCGTGGAGCACGACGAGGAGACGATGCGCCGCGCCGACCGCATCCTTGACCTTGGTCCAGGGGCTGGCAGCCACGGCGGTGAAATCGTCGCCTCCGGAACCCTTGAGGAAATTCTCAAATGCAAGGAGTCCCTCACAGGCCAATCGCTGAGGTCGCCCATGAAACACCCTTCGCGTGGGGCCCGCAGGCTGCCCGCGAAGGAATGGCTGACCGTGCATCACGCCAGTCTCCACAACGTCAAAGCCCTCGATGTGAGCATCCCCGTGAACCGCCTGACCGCGATCACCGGGGTCTCCGGCTCCGGAAAAAGCACCCTGCTTCGCGGGGTCGTCGTTCCTGCCGTCCGCGAGGCCCTTTCGCGCAAAAAAGCCGGCTTTGACCACTGCTCGGGAGTGAGCGGCATCGACCCGATCGCCGCTGTGCTCGAGGTGGACCAGTCGCCGATCGGCAAGACCTCGCGCTCCACACCGGCGACCTACGTGAAGGTGCTCGACAACATACGCGCTCTTTTCGCCACCCTCCCCGCCGCCCGCATGCGCGGCTATACGAACAGCCGGTTCTCATTCAACAACGAGGGCGGGCGCTGCGAGGCCTGCCTCGGGCAGGGCGTGATCAAGCTCGAAATGAATTTCCTGCCGCCCAGCTACATGCCTTGCCAGGACTGCCTGGGCCGGCGCTTCAACCCTGCCACCCTCGAAGTCGAATACAACGGAAAATCCATCGGCGACGTGATGGACATGACGATCGAGCAGGCAGCGGAATTCTTTGCAGCCAATCCGAAAATCAAGCGGCCGCTCAACCTCCTCTGCGAAACCGGTCTCGGCTACCTCACCCTCGGCCAGCCCAGCCCGACGCTCAGCGGCGGTGAAGCCCAGCGCCTCAAGCTCGTCACCCAGCTCGCCCGGCGGCCAACCTCCCTCGGAGAGGAAATCCGCACCACCCGCCGCGGAAAATCCACTCTTTACATCCTCGAGGAGCCCACCATCGGCCTCCATGCCCACGATGTCGCCCAGCTCATCGGCGTCCTCCACCGCCTCGTCGATGAGGGTGGCACCGTCGTCGTCATCGAACACCACCTTGACGTGATCGCCGAGGCCGATCATGTCATCGACATCGGACCCGAAGCCGGTGCCAAAGGCGGCAAAATTGTCGCCCAGGGCCCTCCGGAAAATATTGCCCGCTCCAAGTCCAGCCGGACCGCCCCCTTCCTCAAACCGCTCCTGGGCCAATAGCCAGCCGCGTGATCAAATGCGGCGGCGGGTTGGGGGAAGGCCCCTTGGGGGGATGACCTCCCCGCCGTCCGTCGATCAGGCCGGTAGGTGGAGAATCCGCCCGCATTGCGGGCAGGAGACAATGGTTTTTTCTCCGCGCAGTTCGACGGTCGTCTGGGTCATGACCTTCATGTGGCAACCGGTGCAGACATCATGCTCGAGGGCTACGACCGCCATCCCGTTTTTGTTGCGAAAAAGCCGTTCGTAACGCTCGAGGAGCTCCTCGTCGATCGCCTTCGCGGCCTCCACCCGGGCCGCCTCGAGTTCGGCCATACGGCCCTTCAGGTTTTCCCCCTTCTCAGCGAGCACGGAAATCTGCCCCTCGTATTTCTGCTTCTCAGACTGATAAGTCTGCTCGGCAGCGACGATCTGCGGCTTGAGCGACTCGGCCTCCTCCATCAGCAGAAGTTCGCGGTCCTCGACCTCAGATACTATTTTTTCGGCTCCCTCAATCTCGTGGGCCAATGCGGTGAACTCCTCGTTTTTGCGGGTCTGCATCTGCTGGGTCCGGTAGCGGGCGATCTGCTCGCGCTTCGCGGCGGCCTCGACCTCCAGCGACTTCTTCTGCACCTCGATCTCTTTAGAACGGGTCCGAGCGGCATCCAGCCGGGCCGCTGCGTCCGCAATGAGGTGCTCCTTGGCGGTCTTCTCCCCGGGGATCGCCTCCAACTCGGTGCGCAGGGTCCGGAGGCGCTGGTCTTTGTCCTGGAGGGCGAGGAGGCTGGCAATGGTCTCAGTCATACGCAGCACTATGGCTGGAGGAAAAAAAAGTTCCAGTCCGGTTTGCGGGTGGGGTCGGCCAATTTCAGCATTGGCGCTCGGGTGGGACGGCGTGTAGGATCCGCGCGAAATGGGAAGCGCCTCACCCACACCCGATATCCCCTCCGGGGGGATGCCCCGGCTGGGCCAGCATCTTCTGACCGTCCTCCAGGTGCTGGTGACTGTGGGGCTTCTTTGGTGGCTGTTCCACGATCCACACCGCAGGGAAGCGATGTGGAAAGCCCTGCAGACGGCGGACTGGCGCTGGATGCTCGCGGCCCTTGCCTCGGCCGGCATCTGCGAGTTTTTCGGCATCGTTCGCTGGCAGCTTTTTCTGAAGATGCTGCACCTCCGTGTCCGGCTCTCCGAGGTCACCCGGTTATTTTTTATCGGTGCCTTTTTTAACCAGTTCCTGCCTGGGACGACGGGCGGGGATGTCGTGCGGGTGATCTTCCTGATGCGCGATCATCCCGAGCACCGGACGGCCGGGTTTTTGAGTGTGGCGATCGACCGGTTGCTGGCAGTCCTTGTGCTGGTGGCGATGGGGCTCGGTTTCGCCTGGTTCCGGAGCGCGTGGTTTGCGAGCAGCTTCGCGGTTGGCAACGCCATGAAGATCTTCGCGATCGTGCTCTTTGCCATCGGGATTGGCCTGGTGGCGTCCTTTCTTCTGACCAGCCGGCACCTTGTCGAGCGCCTGCCCCAGCGGTTTCCGATGCGGGCACAGATCGTCAAGCTTTCGACTCTCTGGCAGCTTTGCATTGAGAACCGGAATGAGGCGCTGCTCGGGGCAATCTATACGGTTCCGATGCTCCTCTTTTACTTTGGAGCATTCTACTTCGTGGGCCTCGCGTTCACCGCAAAGGTCACGTTTCTCGACATGACCTCGATCATGCCGCTTGTCACGGCGATTTCCTCCCTTCCGATCAGCCTCAACGGCATTGGCGTCCGCGAAGCCCTCTTCGAGCAACTCCTCTACGAGCTCTGCGGCGTTCCCGCAGGCACGGGTCTCCTGATCTCGATCACCGGCATGTTTATCTACCTCGTCTGGGGGATTCCAGGCGGTCTCTTTTATCTCGAGCGGATCCGCCGCCGGTATACAAAGTAAAACCGGAATTCACCCGGGTTCGCCGGATTCACTTTCCTCTGCGAGCCTGGCGATGGACGCCGGGAGTTGCTTGTCGGCCCTCGCTCCAAGCTTTTGCAGATCCTTCGTTCGTTTGACGAGGTTGCCGCGGCCCGAGGCCAGGCGGGCCAGCGACTGATCATACGCCGCCTTCGCCTGGTCCAAGCGCGAGCCGATCTCCTGCAGAGACTCTAAAAACAGGACGAAGGCATCGTGCAGGTTGCCCGCCTGCCGGGCGATCTCCTGGGCATTCACCGTTTGCTTTTGGTGACGCCAGACACTCTCCACCGCCCGAAGAGCCACAAGCAGGGTCGACGAGGAAACGAGGACGACATTTTTTTCGAAGGCATCGCCGTAAAGCGAAGGGTCCTCCTGCAGTGCGAGGTGGAGGGCGGGTTCCACCGGGACGAACATCAGGACAAAGTCAGGCGACTGCAGGTTCTGAAGCCCGGGATAGTCCTTGCGCGCCAATTCGTCCACGTGCCGGCGGACGGAGGTGACGTGCTCGCGAAGAGCTGAGTCGCGAGCGGATTCCGTGCTGGCATTCACAGCGCGCTCGTATCCGGTGAGCGAGACCTTGGCGTCGATGATCAGGTTTTTTCCTTCAGGAAGATGGATGACCACGTCCGGCATCCGGCGTCCGCCGTCGCCGTCCCGGAACGAGCCTTGCGTCTCGTATTCGACGCCGTTGGTGAGGCCGCATTTCTCGAGGATGCGCTCGAGGACCAGCTCACCCCATGAGCCCTGCGTCTTGGATTGTCCCTTGAGGGCCGTGGTGAGGTTGCCGGCCTCCTCGGCCATCTGGCGATTCAACTCGTGAAGGCCTTTGAGCTGGGCTCCGAGCGCGGCGGCCGACTTTTCCTCTTCCGTGTGGATTTTCTCCATGCGCTCGCGGAACTCGCCGATCCGCTCGCGCAGCGGGTTCAGAAGGACGGCCAGATGCTGCTGGTTCTGATCCAGAAACTTTGCGCTTTTCTCCTCCAGGAGCCGGCCGGCCAGGTTTTCAAATTCCAGCTTCATGCGCTCCTGCATCTCGTCCAGGCGACGAGCCTCGACCGCCTGTCTCTCGGTCAGGTGGACGTTCTCGGCTTTGGCCGTGGCCAGCGCAGAGGAGAGATCGGAGGCTTTGTCCCGTTCAGCCGCCAGCGCGGATTCCTGCCTGCTTGCCTGCGCGGTTACGACCTCGACCCTTGCCCCGAGTGCGGACGCCAGCTCTTTGAGCCCAGCCGCCCGCCGTCCGGCCAGCACCAAGCCGACAGCCAGCCCGACCGCCAAGGCTGCCAGAAAAAGCAAAATCTCCCAAATCGTCATCAGCCCATTTCTATCGGTCCCCTCGCTCTCTGGGCAGAAAAAAATGGTGCCGCAAAGCCGGAGGGCCTGCGGCACCTGGATATTTTTGACCGGTCAGTTTCCCTTCTGATGCCGGGGTCCGTGCCCGCCGGGGCCCCTGCCTCCGCCTTCCTCCTCATCATCGATCGCGAAATCGTTCTTTTTGATCAGCTCGCCGATTTTTCCGGTCGTGTCGATGATCCACACCCGCCGTTTCATCTTCTTTCCGGGCGCGGTCAGGAGTGTTCCGCGTAACGTGGTCATGTCATTTCTCCCATCAAAATCCGTGCCATATTTTTTTGCGAATTTTGCTGCGTCCGCCGCCGGAATGGCCACAAGGATATTCCCGCCCGGCTTGTGATCCATGCGGTCGATTGTCATGGCGTTAAAGAAGGCCATTTCAGGATTCGGGCTCTTCCAGTGAACGGGTTTGACGAATGAGACATCGAGCGTGACCTCTTTGCCTTCAAAGTCGGCGGGTGTCGTGAGAACGTATTCCGCCGTGCGTTTGGAATCGGCTGCCTGCAGCAGCGGTGTGCCGGCGGCGAGGAGAACAGTGAGGAGTGTGGTTGTAATCTTCATAACAGAATATGAAACCGCCGCAGTCGCAGGAAAGTTGCGGGGTTATTTTTCCGGAGAAACCCTCTAAGCCCGCCTCAAAATTGCAATTTCTTCTGCGGCCTCGGAGGCTTTGAAAACCGAGGTGCCGGCTACGAGGACGTTTGCCCCGGCCGCCACCGCGACCCTCGCGGTGGCCACGTTGATTCCCCCATCGACCTCGATATGAAAATCCTTGCCAGCGATCTGCCTCCAAGCGGAGGCTGTGCGGACTTTATCCATCATCTCCGGAAGAAATGGCTGCCCTCCATACCCGGGATTCACGGTCATCACCAGCAGCAGGTCAAATTGCCCGAGGTAAGGCTGGACGGCTTCCACCGGCGTCGGAGGGCTCACCGCCAGACCCGCCAGGCAGCCGGCCGCGCGGATCGCCCCAAGCGTTGCGGACACGTCGTGGTCGGCCTCCACGTGGCAAGTAACCGAGGAGGCACATTTTGTGAAGCGCGCGACATAGACGTCCGGTCTTTCAATCATGAGGTGCACATCCAATGGCAGCTCAGTCGTCCGCGAAACCGCTTCCACTACCGCTGGACCGAACGAGATATTGTCCACAAAATGACCGTCCATCACATCGCAGTGAATCCAATCCGCCGACTCCACCCGCCGCACCTCTTCCCCGAGTTGGCTGAAGTCGCTTGCCAGGATCGAGGGGGCTACGATGGTTTTTCGGGCAGACATAGAACGGCATCCTATCCGGTCCGCTGTTGTTTGGCGAGCCGGGAAGTGCGGATCGATGTTGCCTGGGTGCAGGACAAAAATCTTCAGTCATGCGGCGAGAGGGAGCGTGTCGTTCCCTGCGGCGCGTGAGTTGAGGCGGTATTTCCAGAACGAGTCCATCCTGCGGCTGGCATGGATGCAACGGAAGGCGAGGACTTTGTCTG
>JBGSJQ010000009.1:0-6301 GCA_041741775.1 Terrimicrobiaceae bacterium
GAGCAGATCAGGCGCGGCCCATATACGAGCCGTCGGTCGTGCTGACCTTCACCAACTCGCCCTCTTTGATAAAGAGCGGGACGTTGATGACTTTGCCGGTCTCGAGAGTCGCTGGTTTCTGGACGTTGTTCGCCGAGTCTCCTCGAATGCCATCGGCGGACTCGGTGACTTTCAGTGTGACGGAGGAGGGGAGAATGACCTGCGCCGGGCGGCCCTCGATGCTGAGGACCTCGACCTTGAGGTTTTCGACAAGGTAGTCCTTGCCCTCTGCGATAAGTTCCTCATGGAGAGTGATTGTCTCGTAGGTCTCGGGATCCATGAAGTGGTAGCCCTGCGGATCGCTGTAGCTGAACTCCAGCGGCTGGCGGTTGACATCGACCAGATCCACTTTCTCCGTCGAGGAGAAGCGGATATCGGCAGATTTTCCCGTACCGATGTAGCGAATGATACACTGGACAAAGGCCCGGAGGTTGCCCGGAGTGCGGTGTTGGACGTCGAGAACGATGGCCGGGTTTCCGTTATACCGGATTGCCATGCCCTTACGGAGATCATTTGCTGCTGCCATTCGGACTCTCTGCTAAACGGACCTCGACGCTTTGGCAAGACGGGAATGCAGCCATGTATTGGCGGGCGCGATCACAACCAGCGGCGGTTTCATCCTGGAAGCAAGGCGGGTCGGTGGAGAGTTGATTGTTGTCGCGTCCGTATTCCCGGCGAGTCTGCGTCAATCGCGCCCCAATTCGGGCGTCTTTCAGAACTCGATTTTCACGCCGGCATACCAGTTTCGCGGCATGGCGGGGTCGATGCCGTCGGAGCGGATGCGGGAATAATAGTCTCTGTTGAAGACGTTGTTGAGGCCCGCCATCACGCTGACGTTATCCTTGTAAACTTTCGCCTCGAACGTGAGGTCCCAGACGTCATAGGCGGGGACGAAGCGGTTGGAGGTGTTGGAGTCATCGGCATACGAAGACCCGAGGAAGGTGCCCATGAAGGACATCTTGAACCGGTCGCGCCAGTTGTAGATTAAGCCCACACGATAAACATAGTTCGGGGTGTATTGCGGGGTGTTTCCTGCGTTCGGCCCGCTGATAAATTCGGCTCGCTGAAGGGTCAGCGCGTTGTAAACGTAGAGCGAGCCGTAGGTGTCCACCCACCTCGAGGCGACGGGTTCCAGGGTTTTTGCGTCCTTGCTCTGGCCGGACGGCTGGGCGTCTTGCTGGTTAAAGACGGCATCGGCCAGTCCGATCACGTCGACCTGGGCAAACATGTCCCAGCCATAGACAAACGAGCGGCCGGCATTTTCGATGACAGTCAGGTTGCCATTGTCGGCCGTGCGCGTTCCGATCTGGTCGGAGTTGTCGATCATGAAGAAGCTGGTGTCCCATGTCAGCCAGCCGGTTGGCTCCCCACGAAAGCCGACCTCGTAGTTCCAGATGAAACTTTCCTGAAGGTCTCCGGCAACAACGGTATTCGGCGTCGTGGGAACGGCCTGGGTGAAGATCGGCGGACGGTAGGCCTGCGAAACATTCGCGTAGGCCTGGATGGCCGGAGTAAACGCGTATTCCACTCCCAGCCCGAACAGCGGCACAAAGTTAAACTCGGTCTGATCGGCGAGCGCCTCCTGCGCGGCGGTCTTGCGTGTATTGATCTGCTCGCTCACCGTCTGCCAGATGCTCTCCATTCGCACCCCCGGCGTGATCGAGAGATTGCCAATCGTGAATTTGTTCTCCGCAAAGACGCTGTAGTAATAGGTGGACCGTTCGCTTTGGTTGAGAATATTCCCGTTCATCGCCGTTGGGCTGTCGCCCTGCGCGTCAACGCGGGGGGAATACGTGCTATAGAGCATCATCCCGCCTGTGAGCGTGTGGGTCTGCCCGAGCCAATCCCAGTCGTGCCGCACGCGCGGCTCGATGCCGAAAGTGTAGAATTGCTGCGTCTGGAGCTGGTTGGTCTGAGCGGCAGGGCCTGTCGGCAGGGTGCCAAAGCCCCCGCCATTCTGCCGTCGGCTGAACCGCAAATAGTAATCCCACCACGCCCGGAAGGTGAAGAGCGTCCGGTCGGAGACCTCCGTCTCGTTGATGAGCGACACGGCGTAGCGGCTGATGCGCATGCGGTCGTGCGGGCGCGAGACCCCGTTGCGATTCGTATTGTAGTTCACCGCGTTTGGCCCCTTCTGCATCGTCAGCCCGCCTGGCTACCCGTGGATCTCATCGTAGGCGGTCAGGTTCAAATACCACCGGCTGGTTCCCGTCGCATCCAGCGCCAGCGTTCCACCCCAGGCATTCAGGAAGTAGTCGCTGTTCGCCTCCCGGAAACCGTCGCTCTGCTGGTGATCGTAATAGCCATAGTAACCAAAGCGGCCAACCGTCCCCCCGATCGAACTGAAATTGGAGAAAAACCCGAAGCTTCCGATCATGTTTGTCGATTGAATGTCAAAAGCCGAATCCACCGGCGGCTTCTTCATTACAAAATTGATCGCCCCGGCCGGCTGCGGACCATACATGAGGGCCGCGCCCCCGCGGATGATCTCCAGCCGCTCCACAGCGTCCAGCGGTGGCGTGTAGTAGGACTCCGGATACCCGATCATATCCGCCTGGATCGGAATGCCGTCCTCGAGCACCTGAAAATATTGCGTCCGGTGCGGATCGTATCCGCGATAGCCGATGCTCAGAAGCGGGGTGGATTCCTCCTCCAAATAAACTCCCGGCGTGCGCGCCAGCACCTGGCGGTAGTTGTCGTTGCTGATCTCCGGAATCTCATCCAGACGGATATTCGAAGTTTTCTTTCCGGCGTTGATCCTCGTGCCTTCGACATCGGGCAAAAAGGCCCCTTCAACTCTCCGATCATAGTCGGCCTCGACCTCCACCTGCTCCATCACGGCCACACCGTCCGTTTGCCCCCGGACCTCCCACACACAAACAAAAACCCCTGCCATGACCACTCCGCTCGCTCTAATTAATTGTAATCTCATAGGAAAGGCTGCGGATTAAATGCGACTCGTTCTCAACACGCAAGCCTTTTATTGCGAATGCGACTTATTCTCATTATTTCGTGACTTGGGGCCCGCTTTTGCGTAGAGAGGTCTCGGAAATTTATGACAGAACTGTTCGAATATTTTGAGAAGGGCGGGGTCCTGATGTGGGTCTTGCTGGGGTGTTCCGTGATGGCCGTGGCAGTGATTGTCGAGCGGGCGGTGGTGTATCTGGCTTATGGTCTGCGTCCGGACCGCTGGTTTGACACCGTGCTGGCAAAAATCCGGTGCGGGCAGATCGCCGAGGCCAGCGCGGAGGCAGAGAAGTGCCGCCACCCTGTGGCCAAGATCGTGGGGGAGTATCTTGAGAATTTGAATCGTCCGGCCAAGGTGCGTCTGGACAACGTCCGCCGGCGGGGAAGCCTCCTGCTGGAGGATGTGGAGCGGCGCCTGCGGGTGCTGGCGGCAATTTCACATCTTGCACCGCTGGTCGGTCTGCTCGGCACAGTGGTGGGGATGGTGGCGGCGTTTGCGAGCATTCAGGCCCTGGAAGGGGCGGCGAAGCCGGCAGACCTTGCCGGGGGGATTTGGGAGGCCCTCCTCACAACCGTTTTCGGCCTCGCCGTCGCAATCCCGTGCATGGCGGCCTTCCATGCGTTTGAGAGCCATGCCGACAAAATCGCGCGCCGCATGGAGCTTGCGGTCACCTCGCTTGATGATGTGTTCAGTCCAGCCGGTGACGAAGGAGAGGACGAGAAGCGACCGGCTGCTGCCCGCGCGGAAACCGAAGATTGGAACTCCGTCGGCTGAGCCATGTTTCAACGGTCCAAACGCCCCACGCACACGATCGACATGGCACCGTTGATCGACGTCGTCTTTTTGCTGCTCATCTTTTTTATGCTCACATCGAGCTTTGTTCCGCCGTCGATTCCGCTGGAACTGCCGACGGCATCGAACGTCGAATCGACAGATGCGCCGAGCGTCGTGGTCTCAATGGAATCCGACGGGCGCGTGGCGATTGCCGACGTGATGGTGGAGGACGCCGAATTCGAGACAGCGCTCGGGGCGGCCCTGGAAGGGTCCAATACGAAAACCGTGCAATTCCGCGGCGATCAGCAGGCGGACTACGGCCGTTTCCTGGAACTCATGGCGCGGGCACGCAAGGCGGGCGCCGGGACGTTCCACCTCGTGCACCGGGCCACTCCATGACACTTCGGGGCCTGATCTTCCCGGTGGCGCTCTGTGCCTCGGTGGTTTTGCATGCCTGGGCACTGGGCTCGACAAGGTGGTCCGTTCCGCTCGCCACCGGGGGCGATCCTGTCGAGATCGTCACCGAGGTCGTTCTCATCGAGGAATCCCCGCCGCCACCTGAACCGCCGCCACCGGAGGAAATCCCCGAAACACAGCCTGAATCCCAGCCCGAGCCCATTCCCCAACAGCATAACTCCCTGCCGCCTGCGCAGGAAATCCTCACCGCGCCGGGGACTGAAGCGGCACCGCTGCCCCCACCGCCACACCCACCAAAGAGCAAGCCAAAGACAGAGCCCAAGCCACCCTCTGCCCCAAAGACGCCCTCCGCACCAAAACTTGCGGAGGCGCCCAAACCGGTTGTCATCAGCAACTCCCCCCCGCGCTACCCCGAGTTTGCGCGGCGCAAGGGCTGGGAGGGCCGCGTGTTCATTCGCGTGTCTGTGGATACCTCAGGCAGGCCCATCGCGGTCGCCGTCGCGCAGAGCTCCGGCTACAGCGTGCTCGACCAGGCGGCCCTGCAGACGGTGAAGACATGGCGGTTTCGCCCGCGAGTGGCTGGAGGCCGGGCGGAGGCTGGCACGGTTGATGTGCCGGTCAATTTCTCGCTCCGGCGTTGAGGCCCATCGATCCGAGTCCCCCCCTGGACCTCCCATTGGGTTGTGGAGGCCCCTGCCCCAGGAAAGGCGCTTGTCCCACGCGTCTCCAGAGCAGTATGGAACTTATGGCTCCTCGCTTGCGGACTCTAGCTAGCCCTTCGATGTCGAAAAAACGATTCCTTCCCCTGTTTATTTGTCAGGAGTTCCGGTATCGGGGACCTCGGTCAGCGTCAAAAACCGTCCCGTCCAGGTGATCTTTCCGTCAGCGACTTCCCTCGTCGTTTTGCAGATCACGTCAGACGGGTCGGGAGTGATGCTGAACTCGATGTAATCCTCGCGGGGTTGCCAACCGCTGAGTTGGTAGGCCATATCCCCCTCGACGATCAATGTGCCTGTCCCCTCGCGGAGCGTGTCCCCGTCTCCAGCCACCCACTCCAGGGAGGCCGTGCACTTCTTTCCGCGCCAGTTGCCGACATACTTCGTCGTTCCAAGAGGAACGGACGGCCTCGCATCCGAGTCGGCCGGTGATTCTGCCACAGTCGAGTCCGTATTCCCGGAGACGCTCGGTGCCTCGGTCTCCGCGATCACAGACCAACCGGACACCAAAAAAACCGCCAGTCCGCAAACAAATCTGAAAAGCTGCGTTTTCATGAAATCAATTCAGTGAACGAAGGATTGATCGGGTTCGACTATTCGCTGTCTGCGGCCAGAACCTTCATTTGAATCCACGAGGACTTGCCTTCCTCGCTAATGCTTTCCTCGCTGACGTCGTATCGAATTTCGGGATGCACGTGTAATGCCCCGTCGTCCCCTTGGGTGACCATCACAACCCAGTTCTGGTTCTTTGTGGGATAATCCGTATCCCAAACCAGATTCAGATACTTCCCGGTCATGCTGTCATCGCCCCTCAGCGTGTTTTCGACCGAGACCTTGACTTCGCCCATTTTCCCCTCGGGGTCATAGAGTTGGATAACCCGAACCTGATAGATTGGATCGCTGGAGGCTTTGATGGTCGCCGCATCGGATTCGGATCCTGGCGAGGCCGCCGCCCGATTCGGGCCAAAGATTGCCATGCCAAGAAGCACGGCCACCAAACTCAGCCGGGAGACCAAGCTGCGGTGAAGTTTTGCTGACGTTGAGATGTGCCCGCGAAGGGCACTAGTTGAGGTCTGGGTGTTTGTGGTCATGTGTTTGTGTTTTGTTAGTTTTACTGAAAATCGGGTGAAATCTGATCGGAGGAAGTCCCTTCAGGTGGGTCTTCAGGCGAAACCTCGGCGGGTGCGGCGGCAGCTTCCGCCTCCGCTGCGGCTTTCGCTGCATTATCGCGCTGGGCCTGCTCGTAACCTTCCAACTCCCGCGCCTTCCGGGCGGCGCGTTCCGCTTCCTCCGAATCCACTGTTGCCTGAGCATCTGCTGCCGCTTGAGCATCTGCTGCCGCTTGGGCATCCGCTGCGACTTTGGCCTCCGCTGCGGCTTTCTCGGC
>JBGSJQ010000010.1:0-39270 GCA_041741775.1 Terrimicrobiaceae bacterium
CTTGCGCTGGCTATCGGGGAAAAGCCCCTCCGGATTTTGCTGGCGCTGTCCCTCGGGGTGGTGCCGTGGTGCGTGGCTTTCGGGGTGCTGGTCTCCCTTGGAAAGCGCGTGCTTTGATTTCAGGGGCTGGCCGGCAGGATCTGCATGGTGCGGAGCGGGTGCTCGTCGAGGACGTTGGCCCGCAGGCCGCCGAGCTTCTTCGGGTCGTAGAGCTGGATGCCGACGTAGTAGTAGATCGGCGCGATGGGCACGGCCGTTTTCACGAGCAGGTCCTCAGCCTGGCGAAGGATGTCAAAGCGCTTCGCAGGATCCAGCTCGCGGGCGGCTTCGGCGATGAGGCGGTCGTATTCCGGGCTGCTCCATCCGGTCCGGTTGTTTCCTCCGCCGGTGAGGAACATGTCGAGGAAGGTATTCGGATCCGGGTAATCGCCAACCCAGCTGGACCGGGCAATGTCGTAGTCCAGGAGCGAGAGGGAGTTCAGGTAAACTTTCCACTCCTGGCGGGCGAGGCTGACATTCACGCCAAGGGTTTCGCTCCACATGCTCTGAAGCTCGACGGCGATGGCCTCGTTGAGCTCGCTCTTGCTGTAGAGGTAGCTGACAAGTGGGAAGCCCTCCCCTCCGGGAAAACCCGCCTCCGCCAGCAGGTCCCTGGCTTTTTCCGGATCGAACGCCAGCCCGTCGGTGCCCGCATAGCCGGGAATTCCCGGAGGCACAAACCCGGGGGCGGGCAGCTCGCCGGCGCGCGTGATTTTTTCAACGATCCGGCGCTTGTCGATCGCGAGCGAGAACGCGCGACGGATGCGCTCGTCGGCGAATGGTCCGCGCTCGCAATTGTAGCGAAGAAAATAGATCCCGAGGAACGGCGCCGCATGGAACCAGGGTTGTTTTTTGAATTCGTCGAGGAGCGCGGGCGGAGCCAGGCCCTTGTCCATCACGAGGTCCGCCAAGCCGCTGGCGAAGTAGTTGAAGGCCACGTTGGCATCGGAAATCGGGAGGATATCGACCGAGTCGAGCGAGACGGCGTCACGGTTCCAGTAGAATGGGTTTTTTTTGAGCGTGATCCGGTCATTGATCCGCCACGTCTCCAGGGTGAAGGCCCCGTTGCTGATGATGTGCCCGGGTTTGACCCAGTCGTCGCCGACGCGGTCGATGAGGTCGGTGCGCACCGGGTGCAGGGTCGGGAACGCGCAAAGCTCCAGGAAATACGGGGTCGGGTTTTCGAGCTCCACCACGAGGGTCTGATCGTCAGGGGCCGCGACGCCGACCTCCGAAAAATCCGTGACCTTTCCGTCGGCGAAGGCCTCGGCGTTGCGGATCGGGAAGAGCTGGTAGTTGTATTGGGAGCCGGTCGCCGGGGTGAGGGCGCGCCGCCACGAGCGGACGAAATTGCCGGACGTCACCGGCTGGCCGTCGCTCCACCGGGCGTCGGGCCGCAGGTGAAACGTGTAGGTTCGCGCATCGGGGGAGATCTCCCAGCTCCTGGCGACGCCGGGCACAGCGCGGCCGTCGGCATCGTAGGCGCAGAGCCCCTCGAACAACGCATTGACCACGCGGCCCTCCGGCTGCCCGGTGATGATCGCCGGGTCGAGGGTCTCCGGCTCCGCTCCATTGATGAAGACGAGATCCGCACGCCGGGACCCCGCATCGCAGGCGGCAAGAAATGCCATGCAAAGAAGGGCGGCCCAGCGTAATGTCATGACCGAATGAAAGCGATATTTCCCCGCGCTGCAATGCTGATCAGTCTCGTGCTCTCGGGCTGCGCCTCGCGTCCGCCCCTTGCGACTGTGGGCTCGGTTGACCTCGCAAGGTATTCCGGACGCTGGTATGAGATCGCAAAATATCCCAATTTTTTCCAGCGCAGCTGCCAGGGTCGGACGACCGCCGACTATGAGGCCAACCCGGACGGCACCATCCGGGTGACGAACCGCTGCGAAGGGAAAAATGGCAAGCCGATTGAGGTCATCGGACGCGCGACCGTCGTCCCGGGCTCGCAAAATACCAAGCTCAAAGTCAGCTTCGGGGGCCCGTTCTCGGGGGCCTACTGGGTCATCGGCCTCGACGAAAAAAACTACGAGTGGGCCGTGGTCGGCCACCCCTCCCGTCAGTTCCTGTGGATCCTGGCCCGCGCTCCGAAGTTAAGCGGGGAGACCTACCAGAAGATTGTGCAACTCGTCACCGAGCGCGGCTACGACCCGGCACGCCTCGAGAAAACCCGCCAGGAGTGACGTCAACTCTTCGGCTGGCCTCGATGGTGGGGGGCATTTCTATCCCGGTAAGGAAAATGAGACCACTCATTCACACCCATGCGCCTATGGGGCCAGTCGGGAAATGCTCCAACAATTTTCGCTGCGGGCGTAGAGGAACCGGTCGTGAAGGCGATCCTGGCCGCCCTGCCAGAATTCCATGGATGTCGGCACCACCCGGAACCCTCCCCAGCCCTCCGGCTTGGGAATTTCCCCACTGGCGAATTTTTGCTTCAGCTCGGTGAATTTGGACAGAAGGACGCTGCGGGAGCTGATCACCGAACTTTGCTCCGAAACCCAGGCTCCGAGGCGGCTTCCAAAGGGCCGGCTCAAAAAGTAGGCCATGGACTCCGCCGCAGAAATCTTCTCCACCGGCCCCGCAATTTCCACCTGCCGGGCCAGCGCCACCCATGGAAAAAGAAGCGAGGCCTGCGGGTTTTCAGCCATCTGACGGGCCTTCCGGCTGCCGTAGTTGGTGAAGAAGACAAACCCGCGATGATCATACGCCTTCAGCAATACAGTCCGGCAGGACACCTTCCCGTTGGCGTCCGATGTTCCCAGCGTCATGGCATTAGGCTCCGCGATCCCGGATTGCCGCGCCTCCTCAAACCACTTCCGGAACTGCCCGATGGGATCCGGATCCAGATCTGTGCGTATGAGCGGCGGACGGCTGTTGTAATCCTGGCGGAGATGCTGGATGGGCGTGGGTTCTTCAAGCATGGAAAGGGGCTCTTCGATCAGCCGCAGATGAACGCAGATTTTCACAGATCAAGCACGGAGAAAGTGAAAGCGATGCCGCAAGCAGGCGCATCTCCGTTGCCTGCAAATCGAAAAACATGCTCCACTGGACCGTGGCATGGGCATCTTGCCGATGCGAAAAACAATCCATTAAGACATGGGCAGGATGCCCATGCCACGATTTACAACTTCCAGAGGTGCGCCAGCCGCAAGCGGGGGGGGTGGGACAAATTCCTGATTTGAAATCCGGGCGTCCACATTGCTGGTGGCGTCCTCTCACAGAGCGCTGCAAAGGGGCAGTCCAAAGGCCTTCGAGGCAAAATAATTTGGTGGCAGAATGATGGGGGATGGGATTTTGCACCTTCGACGGCTCTCCGTGGCCGCGCGAAGCGCTCTGGACTTGCGGTGATCATTCACCGCTCTGGAGAGGGACGTGTTTGAAAATCCGGACGTCCCTTTTGCAACCGGCAGCGTCTTCTCACAGAGATGCAAAGGAATTGCAGCAGTCCATGGGCCTTCGGCTCAAGCCGGGTGAGGTTTCTCCATGTGGCCGCGTGAAGCGCTCGGGAAAAAACGAAAAACGCCCCGCCGGAACCCCAAAGAACCGGCGGGGCGCAGTTCGAATCGGCGGCATGAAAAGGACCGCCAACTCTTACCCCCAAAAACTAATCAGGAATTTTGAATCAGGCGCGGCGACGGCGGCGGAAGACGACCAAGGTCGTCAGGCTGCCGGCGAGGAGCGCCCATGTGGCGGGCTCGGGGACGACGGTTAGGAGGACATTGTTGCCCGAAATGGAGAGCGTGGAGTTAAATCCTCCAATGATGCCGGTCAGGTCAGCTGCATTGAGCGTGCCTGTGAGAGCGTCGCTGGTGAAGAGGTTGTAGGTTGTTCCTGCTCCGAATCCTCCGGTTGTGGCAAAGGTGAAGCTGTTGAAACCAAGCAACGACGTTCCGATATTGAGTCCACCGGTGATTCCGAAGGTGTCGTAGGTCGTTCCTGCCGTGGTATCCGCACCCAGCGTGAACAAGAGATTCCCGGCTGTCAGGCTTGTGACGTTCAGCCCGAGGCTGAAGTCGAGGCTTTCGATGCTGCTGTCGCCGGCGGAGAGGACACCACCGTCAATTGTGGTGAACTTGTTCACGATGCCAGTTCCGGTGAGGGAACCGCCGCTTGTAACGAAGATACCAGCCGTGCCACCTCCGGCGGCGGCCGAACCGAGGACGATGCGTGATCCACCCGCGCTGGTGTCGTTAGTGAAAGCAGTTCCAGTGGTGTTGACGACCAAGGCGGTGATCTTCTCATGATTCTGCGAACCGCCGTGGGACATGTTCCAGATACCACCTTCATTGATGGTCACGGTCGCAGTGTCGGCGATCTGGTTTTCGCGGAAGTCGTTGAATTGGAGCATACCGCCGTTATTGATGATGATATTTCCGCCCCAGGCGACCGTGTTGTCAGCCTTTTGAAGCAGCAAGACGCCGGCGTTGATGGTGTAGGTGCCGGTGTTGGTGTTGTTGACCGAGCTGCCGGTGTTGCCGATATAGGTCTTTCTGGTTGTGGTGCCCGAGTCGTGGTTCTGGGTCAGGTTGCCCGAGCCGGAGACGAGGCTGGAGGCGCCGCCGCCGAGGACGATGCCGTCCGAACCATTGGTCATGTTGACAAAAGAATTCGCAGTGATGTTGACGTTGCCGTTTTGCACGCCACCGCCACCGAAGCCGAGCGCGCCCACGGTGCCGCCGGCAAGGACGAAGTTGTTGTCGATGACGTGGGAGCCACTGCCGCCGCCGACCATACCACCTGTGTTGATGGTAACGGTTCCGGTGCCCAAGGTCCCAGCAGCTGCGCCAAACACCAAGCGGCCACCAGCATCCACTTGGAAGTTGCTTGCGAGCGTGCCGGAGCTGTTGCCTGTGAGCGTGAAATTACGATAGCCGGTAGCGCTCTGGACACCGCTGACGATGATGGTCTTGTCAGACGTGCCAGTGATCGCGCCGGACAGGGTGATGATACGGTTATTACCAGCGGCAGATCCCGTGTCCCAAGTCTGGCTGGCACCGATGGTGATCGGGGCGCTGATCGTGGTGGCTGAGGTAGCGCTCAGGTTGTTAACGATACCGCCTGAGCCGATGGTGAGTGCCGAACCACTGAGTGTCCAGTTGCCGGCGCTGCTGCCGAAGGTCAGGCTGCTGATGCTGTAGGGCGTGTCGATCGACGAGGTCAGCGTGACAGGCGCGCTGTTAAATAGGATCGCGGCCGTGCCGTCATTGGCGGGAGCGGTCGGGGTGGTGGACCAGTTGGTGCCGGTGGTCCAGGTTCCGCCGGCGGTGGATGTCCACGTCTGGGCGAATGAGGTTGAAGCCATGGTGATGGTCACCGCAGCCAGGAGGGGAATTATTTTTTTCATGGGATTGACTTTAGGTTTTTGAAGTTTGCAAAGCCGGACTGAGGGAACAGGGAGCTTCGCTTGAGGAGAGAATGTGGCCTCGGCATGCGATTCACAAGAGCTTCGTTATTAATCAGGTTAAACGACTCATTGCTCCCACAGGGCTGCGCAGGGGCACTCCATGGACCTTCGAGGCAGAATAATTTGGTGGCAGAATGATGGGGGATGGGATTTTGCGCCTTCGACGGCTTTCCGTGGCCGCGCGAAGCGCTCTGGACTTGCGGTGATCATTCACCGCTCTGGAGAGGGACCCCCTTTGAAAATCCGCGCGTCGCTTTTCCAACCGGCACCTCCTCCCCCAAGAGCTGCAAAGGAATTGCAGCAGTCCAAGGGCCTTCGGCTCAAGCCGGGTGAGGTTTCCCCACGTGGCCGCGCGAAGCGCTCTGGACTTGCGGTGATCATTCACCGCTCTGGAGAGGGACCCTCTTTGAAAATCCGCGCGTCGCTTTTCCAACCGGCACCTCCTCCCCCAAGAGCTGCAAAGGAATTGCAGCAGTCCAAGGGCCTTCGGCTCAAGCCGGGCGGGGTTTCCCCATGCGTCCGCGCGAAGCGCTCTGGGTCGCCACACACTTTCCGTTTGCAACCTGTGAGTCTCTCGTCCAATTTTTCGACGAATGGAACCCCGTCCGTGGCCACATGCTCCACCTCATTGGACCTTTGTGCCAGGCACCTATTTTGTCACGGCCTCGACATTCCACCGGGAAAAGAAGTTCGACTCCCCGGACAAACTTCGTGCGGTGACATTCCGCCTGCTTGAATCCGCAGAGGAATTTGGGTGGGCTCTCAAGGCTTGGGCGGTGATGGCCAATCATTACCACTTTCTTGCAACCTCTCCAAAGGACTCGGCGGAATCTCTCCGGGAATGGCTCAGGGAGTTCCACCGGTCAGCGGCCGTCCGGGTCAACGCCTTGTCCAACTCACCGGGCCAAAGGGTCTGGATGAATTTCCGCGACTCCCGCATCACGCATCAGACCTCGTATCTCGCGCGCTTGCACTACATCAATACGAACCCGGTCAAACACGGACTCGTTGTGCGGGCGAACGATTATCCATGGTGCAGTGCCTCGTGGTTCGATTCCAACGCCCCGGCCTCGTTTGTGGAAAGCGTCTCACGCTTTAAAACGGACCGCATGGATGTCTGGGATGATTTTGATTGAGGAAAAACGGCGGCGCTTCGTATCGAGCGAAGCGCTCTGGAGAGGGACGGAGTTTGGATGTGCAGACACGGTTTCACATCCAAGCCTGCCGCCCTGGAAAGTTCGCTTTCCCTGATTTCGGCTTGCGATTCCCGCCGACTTCGTTGTTAATCAGGTTAAATGAGCGATTCACCCCGGCCTCCGACCTACCGTGACATTGCGGCAAAGGCGGGAGTGTCAGTGGCGTCGGTGTCGTTGGCGCTGAGAAACGACCACCGGATCTCTGTTCCGGTGCGGGAGAGAATCAGGGAGGCGGCCGAGGAGATGGGATACCGTCCGAACCCGTTGCTTGCCGTGTATCAGGCGTCGGTGCGGGCCCAGAAGCCGGCGAAGTTCCAAGCGGTGCTCGGCTGGATTAATGACTGGCAGGAAGAGGATGTCTGGCAGCGGCCTTACATGAAGCCGCTTCTGGAAGGGGCTCGGGAGCGGGCGGCTGAGCTGGGCTACCAGGTGGACGAGGTCTGGGTGCCGAATATTCAGGAGGCCGATCCGGCTGGAAATTTCAAGCGCTGGGAGCGGATCCTATCAGCACGAGGCGTGCATGGCGTGATCCTGCCGTATATGTATCGCCAGCAACACTACATATTGCCGTGGACAAATTTTAGCGTGGTCGGCTTGGGGAAACACCGCTCGTTGGTGGAGGAAAGCCGGATCCACATTCCGGAGAATTTTGAGCATCACCGGGTTGCCTCGGACTACGCCTTCAACATCCGCCTTGCGGTGAACCGCCTGCGTGAGGCGGGTTGCCGGCGGATCGGGCTCGCCATCTCGAAATACCTTGATGCCGAAACCGACCATGCCTACAGCGCAAACTATTCCTGGTTGTGGCTGAAATGGCCCCCAAAGGAACAGATCCCGATCCTTTTCAGCGACCATAGTGAAGACGTCAAGGACTGGGCGATGAAACATCGGCCCGACGCGGTCATCTGTGGCCACAGCCGCATCCGGTCTGCGCTGACGGAAGCCGGATTGAAAATCCCCACAGACACTCGGCTCGTCCATTTGAACCTGGCTCCCGACGTCCCGGATTGGAGCGGGATCGACCGCCGGATGCCCCTCCTGGGTTCGGCGGCCGTGGACATGGTCACCGCCCACCTCGTGCGCAACGAGCGCGGGGTTCCCCCTTACGCTAAAGAAATGATGATCGAAGGGGTGTGGGTCGAGGGAAAGACCTGACCCATCTCTGGAAAATAAACAGACTCAGAACATCGGGAGGATTAGTGGTTCAACTGCGGAATTGAGATTAACGTCAGGTTTCCTTGGGCTTCTCCTCCCCGGCGGCGGGCTCTTCCTTGCGTCCGGCGAAGAAACGCTCCACCACGTAGAAGCAGGCCGGGATGAGAAAGATGGAGAGGAACGTGGCCGCGAGCATTCCGCCGATGACGGTTGTCCCAAGGATCCTCCGGGAGACCGCGCCGGAGCCGGTCGCAAGCGCCAGAGGAACTGTTCCCAGGATGAAGGCGAAGGCGGTCATCAGGATCGGGCGGAGGCGGAGTTTGGCCCCGGCGAGGGCGGCCTCAAGGGCGGGCTTGCCCTTTTCGTATTCATCCTTCGCAAACTCGACGATCAGAATCGCGTTCTTCGCGGCCAGGCCGATGAGCATGACGAGTCCGATCTGGGCATACAGGTTGTTCTGCATCCCGCGGAGAGAGAGCCCCGCAAAGGCGCCGAAGACAGCGATCGGGGTTGTGAGCAGCACGCTGAAGGGGAGCGACCAGCTCTCGTATTGAGCCGCAAGGATCAGGAAAACGAACAGGAGCGACAATCCGAAGATTGCGCTGGCGGGGACCCCCTCGGCGGCCTGCTGTTCCTGAAAGGACATCCCGAAATAGTCGTAGCCCATTCCGGAGGGCATGTTGGTGCGGAAGACATCCTCAAGAGCCCGCATCGCCTGCGCGGTCGAATAGCCGGGGGACACGGAGGCGTTGATCTGCGAGCAGCGGAACATGTTGTATCGCATCGTGAACTCCGGGCCGAACGACGGCTTCGCCTGGATGAATGAGTTCACGGGCACCGGCTCGTCTTTGTTATTCGTGACGTAGAACAGTCCGAGATTATCGATGTCCGTCCGGTATTCCCCCTCGGCTTGTATATACACCTGCCACTGGAGACCGAAGCGGTTGAAGTAGTTCACGAAGTAGCCGCCAAGGAAGGTCTGGACGGTCTCGTAGGCGTCCGTGAGGCTGACGCCCTGGATCATCGCCTGCGCCTCATCCACGTCGAGGTAGATCTGTGGCACGTCCCAAAGCGCCGTGGTGAACAGGCTGCTCAGCTCGGGGCGCTCCTTGGCTTTCTCCATGAAAAGAGCGGTGTTTTTTGCGAGAAACTCGACCGATTTGCCCTCCCGGTCTTCGAGCATGAACGTAACGCCGCCAGATGTTCCGATGCCCGGAATCGCCGGAGGCGGGAACGCAAACGCCGCCGTCGGTTTGTCGAGCTGCACAAGCGCCCGATTGATGTGGGCCTGAATGGCATCGACCTGCAGCTCGGGGGTGGTGCGCTCATGCCACGGCTCAAGCGCAATGAAGAAAAACCCGGTATAGGTGCTCTGGACCGTGCTGAGCAGGTTGAATCCCACGACGGTTGTCACGTATTTCACGCCGGGCGTCTTTTTCAGAATCTCCTCGACTTGGCCGCAGACTTTGTCGGTCTGCTGGAGGGACGAAGCCCGCGGAAGCTGGACCACGCCAAAAAGATACCCCTGATCCTCTTCCGGGATGAACCCGCTCGGCATTTTTGCGCCGATGCCGGCTCCCGCCAGCCCCAGCAGCGCGATCAGCGCCAGGCTGATCACAAACTTCCGCATCAGCCCGGCACAGACGACCCCGTAGCCATTGGTCGCTTTGCCGAAAAAGTTGTTGAAGCCTCGAAAGAATGCGCCAAGCGGCCCGCGGGTCTCTTTTTTCGGCCGCAGCAGAAGGGCACCAAGGGCCGGGCTCAGCGTCAGCGCGTTGAAGGCGGAGATGATCACCGAGACGGCCATCGTCACAGCGAACTGCTGATACATCGCACCTGTAATCCCGGGGATGAAAACGGTCGGCAGAAACACGGCCGAAAGGATGAGTGCGATCGCGACGACCGGCCCGGAAACCTGCGACATCGCCTTGATGGCGGCGTCCTTCGGAGACATCCCCTCCTCGATATGCAGCTCAATCGCCTCCACCACCACGATCGCATCATCCACCACCAGACCGATCGCCAGCACCAATCCGAAGAGGGACAGCGTGTTGATCGAAAACCCGAGGATCGGGAAGATCGCAAATGTGCCGATGAGCGAAACCGGCACGGCAATGAGCGGAATCAGAGTCGCCCGCCAGCCTTGCAGGAAGATGAAGACGACGATGATCACCAGCACCATCGCCTCGAAAAGCGTCTTCACGATTTCCTTCATCCCCTCCGTGATGGCGAGCGTCGTGTCGAGCGAGACCTCGTATTTGAGGTCATCCGGGAACAGCTTGGCCTGCTTCTCAAAAAGCGCCCGGACCTGCTTCATCGTGTCCACCGCATTCGAGCCGGGGAGCTGATAGACCAACACGATCGCCGCATTCTGCCCTTGGAAACGCCCACGCAGGTTATACACCTGAGCGCCGAGCGTCACCCGCGCCACATCCCTCACCCGCACGATCGATCCGTCCGGATTGGCCCGGATGACGATATTTTCGAAATCCTCCGCCGTGACCAGGCGCCCGGTCGTGTTCACGGTGAACGTGAAAACCTGCCCCGGAGGAACGGGCTCGGCCCCGATCTGGCCGGCCGGGTTCACGTTATTCTGGGCTTCGACGGCGTTGATGACTTCCGGCACCGTGATGTTCAGCGTCGCCAACTTGTCGGGCTGCACCCAGATGCGCATCGCATATTGGCCGGCCCCGAAAATGGTGACGCTGCCGACACCATTCACGCGAGTGAGCGGGTCGTTCAGGTTGATGTAGCCGTAGTTGGCAAGGAACGTCGGGTCGTAGGTCCCGTTCGGGGAATAAAGGACGAAGACGCCCAGCGGAGAAGAAAGCGACTGCTCAACCGTCACACCAAAGTTCCGGACGTCGGTCGGCAACTGCGGCGCAGCCTGGGTCTGGCGCATCTGGGCCAGGATCTGGTCGGTCGTGGGAACTGTGTCCGTGCCGAAAATGACGTTCAGCGTCATCATGCCATTGTTGGCATTGATGGAATACATGTATTCCATCCCCTCGACGCCGCTCATCTGCTGCTCGATCGGCGTGGCGACCGACTGCTCGACGGTCAGCGCATCGGCGCCGACGTAGGTGGTCGAAACCTGGATCTGCGGAGGGACGATGTTCGGAAACTGCGAGATCGGAAGGCCGGCCATCGAGACCAGGCCAACGATCACCGTGATGATCGCAATGACCATCGCAACAATCGGACGGCGTATGAAAAAATTCGACATGGCTTATTTGGCGGGGGTCGATCCGGCGGGCGACGGCGTGGGCGTCGGCGCTTCGTAGGGCTTGGCGACGACCTTGACTCCCGGGCGGGCTTTCTCAATCCCGCCGACGATGACCTTGTCGCCGGCCTTCACCGGCCCCGTCACCACCTGCAGCAGCCCTTGCACTGGACCAAGCTTCACCGGGACGCTTTTGACCGTGCTGTCGGGCTGGAGGATCGAAACATAGAAATTCCCCTGCACCTCGACGGTGGCGGCCTGCGGGACAAGAATCGCCCCTTTCAAATTCTCGACCGGGGCCGTCACCCGGGCGAAGAGTCCGGGACGCAGCATGTCGTCCGGATTGGGAAACAGCGCGGTGATCTGGATCGTTCCGGTCGAGGTGTTGATCTGCCGGTTCACAAAGTCAAACTTGCCCTTGGCCGGATACACCGAGCCGTCACCCAGCTTCAGCGAAAGCTTCGCTTCGGCATCACTCATCTGGCCATCCTGCAGCTTGGCCAGCAAGGCCGAAGCTTTCAGGTATTCGGCCTCGGTGATCGAAAAATTCATCTTCATCGGATCGACCTGGGAGAGCTGGGTCAGAACGGATGTCTTCCCGCCGGGCCCCACGAGGTCGCCGATCTGTGCCTCGGCAACGCCCACGATGCCGTCGAACGGCGCCGTGATCGTGCAATAGTCCAGGTTCACCTGCGCGGCCTGCATCTGGGCCTGAGCGGCTGCCGCATTGGCCAGGGCCGCCTGCGTGTCCTGATACGACACGTCGTAGGCCTGCTGGCTGATCACTTTTGTCTTATAAAGCTGGGATTGGCGTTCGAGGGTGATCTGCTGGAGCTGGGCCTGCGCCACCGCGCTCGCGTAGTTCGCCTGCGCCTGCGACAGGGCAGCCTGATACGTCCGGGGATCAATCTGAAAGAGCAGCTGGCCTTTTTTGACTTTTGACCCCTCCTTGTAATTCTGCGTGAGCAGGTAACCGGTCACCTGCGCCTGGATGCTGGTATTCTGATACCCGTCCAGCAACCCGACCCATTCGTTGGTGGCCACCACATCCTGCTGGACGGCAGGTGTCACGGTCACAAAAACCGGCGGGGTTTCCGGCTTCGGCTTCTCGCAGGCAGAGAGGAAAATGACGGCGGTCAAAAGGAAGACCTGTTGGGCGTGGCGGCTCATGACCGGTGTGGGTATCAGCTTTTCCTACGCGTTGGAAGGCCGAAATGACGCTTTGCTTTCGGACATCCCCCCATGGAGGGACAACCGCCGTCCGCAAAATAAAAAAAGTCGGACCGGACGGAGCCGGGCCCTCCAGGGAACCCTATTTTTCCGCCGCGCCTTAGAGGAAATCCGCCATCTCGTAGAGGGCGGGATCCCGAACCGGGCGGCGGGACCGGAGGCGTGAGCCTGCCGTCGGGGTGCCGGCGTCGCCCGTTTGATCATCCGGCAGGTCCATGCCGTCGAAGGCGTCACCAAATTCCTCCTCGAGCTTCTCGGGGTCCTCGCCGGCTTCCAGCCGGCGGATCATCTGCTCCATTTCTTTCGGCATTGCCTGGCCAGTGGCCTCGGTCATCTTGCGCATCATGTGGCCCAGAGCGCGCGGGTCGGGGTTCTTTTCGTCGAACCCGGCCATCTCACGCTCCATCTCAGCCATCGCCCGCTCCATGCGAGGATCGGTGGGATCCGGGCCCCCTGCTGTTTTTTCCTCGGCTCGCCCGGTGACCGCGAATCGGGAGATCATCCGCTCCATTCGTGCCCCCGGACGGTCGGGACAGCGCGGGATCTTGCTCCCTTGAGAAAGGCTTCGCGCATAGAACGAATAGACCTTGTTGGTGTCCGGCGAGTAAAATTCGTAGATCGGCATGGCGGGGGAAATTTACAAAAATGTGGTGTCGCCGTCAAATCACCGTGGTGCCATCGGATGCTTCACATCCGGCAGCACGGCGGCGGCGGCAACCTCCACCTCACGCTCCATGCCGAGAAGCTCGAGAAGGACGGTGACCCGGGCCCGGGCGGGCATGAGGCTCGTCACCACCGCGCGAATGCCTTGGAATGGACCGTCCACGACCTGCACTTCCTCGCCGACTGAGACCATGCTGGGGATCTCAACTGTCTCCTCCTCCGAGACGGAGGACCTCAACTCGTCGATGATCGCCTCCGAAACGAGAGCCGGCCGCCCTCCGAACGAAACAATCGTCGAGACGCCATTCGTCGTGGCCACCAGCCGGTGCTGGGTCTCGTAGTGAAACCTTGCGAAAAGATACCCGGGGAACATCGCTTCCGTCACGCGCGCCTTCCCGCTGCGCCGGGCCCTTTCAAAGCGGAGAAGAGGACAGAAAACCTCGACGCCCGCATCCGCCACGAGGGCAAGCTTCGCCCCCCGCTCCTGGCGTGGACGTGTCTTGATGCAATACCATTGGAGTTCAGTCATCAGAGGGACGCGCATTGTGTCCCATCCGGTCTTCTTGACAAGCCCGCAGACGCTCAAACGTCAGCCTTGCGGCAACGAATACGGTGGGTGATACTCGAGCCATGACAATCGGGATCCCAAAAGAAATCAAGGAGCAGGAGCATCGCGTCGCCCTCCTGCCCTCGGCGGCCTACCAGCTCATCAAGCGCGGGCACAGCGTTCTGGTCGAGACCGGGGCCGGGGCCGGCATCGGTTTTGAGGACTCGGATTATCGCACGGCCGGCGCGGAGGTCGTGGGAAGCCACGAGGAGATTTTTGCACGAGCCGACATGGTGGTGAAGGTCAAGGAACCCCTCCCCTCCGAGTATGGACTCCTTCGCAAGGGACAGGTCCTCTTCACCTACCTCCACCTCGCCGCAAACAAAACCCTCACCGAGGCGCTCATCAAAACCGGCGCGACCTGCATCGCTTACGAAACGGTCGAGGTAAACCACCGGCTCCCGCTCCTCGAGCCCATGAGCGAAATTGCCGGCCGCATGTCAGTCCTCGTCGGCGGATATTTCCTCGCCAAGCACAACGGCGGAAAGGGCGTCCTGCTGGGCGGGGTCCCGGGCGTTCTTCCCGGCAAGGTCATGGTCATCGGCGGCGGCACGTCGGGAGTGAACGCGGCCCGCATGGCGACCGGCCTGGGAGCTGATGTCACCATCCTCGAGGTGGACCTCGAGCGGATGCGTTTTCTCGACATCACGATGCAAACCGCCCACACGCTCTTTTCCAGCGAGGCGAGCATCTTGGAAATGTTGCCGGGGGTGGACTTGCTCATCGGTGCGGTTCTCGTGCCGGGCGCGAAGGCCCCCAAGCTGATCTCGCGCGAAATGCTGCGCCTCATGAAGCCGGTCAGCGTGCTGGTGGACATCGCCATCGACCAAGGCGGCTGCGTGGAAACCTCGCATCCCACGACCCACCACGACCCGACATTCGTGGAGGAGGGCATCACCCACTACTGCGTGGCGAACATGCCGGGGGCCTACGCCCGCACCGCCACCCAAGCGCTCACAAACGTCACTTACAAATACATCGAAACCCTCGCCGACTTCTCCCTCGCGGAGGCCATTCAGCGGCTGCCCGGACTGGGCGGCGGCCTCAACATTCACGATGGCCACGTCGCCTGCCCGGCCGTCGCCGAAGCCCACGGCCTCCCCTTCGTTCCTTTCCACGTATGAGCAACCTGCAAGACGACATCCACGACATCGGGGCCAAAGCGCGGACCGCTTCGCGCCGGCTCGCCGCCCTCACCTCGGTGCAGAAAGCCGCGATCCTGCGCGGCATGGCGGACGAGGTTGTCGCCCACACTCCGACCCTCCTCGAAGCCAACGCCATCGACCTCGCCCGCGCCGAGGCCAATGGCCTGTCAAAAGCCTCAATCGACCGGCTCCGCCTCACGGAAAAACGCATCGCCGAGATGGCGGAGGGCATCCGCCAAGTCGCAAGTCTGAGCGATCCCGTCGGTGAAATCCTCCGCGAATGGACGCGCCCGAATGGCCTTCAAATCACAAAAATCCGGACGCCGATCGGCGTGATCGGTATCATCTACGAGTCCCGGCCGAACGTGACCGCCGATGCCGCCGTGCTCTGCCTGAAGACCGGCAATGCCGTCATCCTGCGCGGCGGTTCGGAAGCGATCTCCTCGAACCTGGCCATCGCCGGGGCCCTGCAAGCCGGAGGGATGCCTACCGGCTTGCCCGAGGGGGCCGTCCAACTGATCCCGAGCACGGACCGGGATGCCGTCCGGATCATGGCGCAGATGGACCAATTCATGGACCTGATCATCCCGCGCGGCGGCCATGCGCTCATCGAGAACGTCGTCACCCATGCCCGCATGCCCGTCATCAAACACTACAATGGGATCTGCCATGTCTATGTCGACCGGGATGCCGACCTGACAATGGCCCGCGACATCGCGATCAATGCCAAATGCCAGCGCCCCGGGGTCTGCAATGCCATGGAATCCCTCCTCCTCCACCGCGATGCGGCCAAACCATTTTTTGCGCTGGCCGCCCCGGCATTTGCGGACGCCGGCGTCGAGATGCGTGCGGATCCCGCCGCTCATGCCCTCCTCTCGGCACTGGCCTATCCGAAACTTGCTGCAGCCGATGAGAAATCCTGGCGGACCGAATACCTGGACCTGATCCTCTCGGTCCGCGTCGTGGATACGATGGAGGAGGCGATCGCCCACATCGAGGAATACGGCTCCCACCACAGCGACGCCATCATTACCGCCAATGCCGCCACCGCCGAAAAATTCCTCCAAAGCGTGGACTCCGCGACGGTCTACTGGAATGCCTCGACGCGGTTCACGGACGGCGGCGAATTCGGCTTCGGCGCCGAGATCGGAATCAGCACAGACAAGCTCCATGCCCGCGGCCCCATGGCCCTCGAGGAGCTTACCTCCTATAAATACCTCCTGCGCGGGAACGGCCAAACGCGGTAAACGTATCTATCACCCACAAAGTGACTCATGTGTGTTTTGCGACAAAATCCGCAGTGGAGGAAGCCATGGAGTCCAGAATCGCACGGCTCAGCCCGGGGTAAGCACCCACAGAGAGTGCGCGGTTCATGATCTTATCCGCCCCCCGCAAAGGAAACCTCGCCGAAGCGCCCCGGCGGATGCACGGTCCTCATCGTCAGGATTTTTCCGGAGGCAAGATGGGTGCTGAGGCAGCCTGTGATGTCGATCTCCCCCACCCCATCGCCAAATTCCCGACCCCCACGGAGTTTTCCCTCTTGGCTCATAGGGGCCACTTGGCTAACAATCCCCCCATGCAAATCACCCGCCTCTGGCTCATGTTCCCCGCCCGACTCATCACCCGTCCGGTCCTCTGGGAACTCAGCAAAAATTTCCAGCTCGTCACCAATGTCCGCCAGGCCAGCGTCACCGAAGAAATCGGCCTCGTCTCCCTCGAACTCGATGGCGAACGCGACGAAATCAAAAAAGCCATCGCCTGGCTCGAAGAACAGGGCATCAAGGTCGAACCTGTCGAAATCAATACCATCGAAGGCTGATCTCCACCCCCCATTTTTTCTTGCCCGAAGAATTTAATGATCGATAATGATCATATAGTTCCACTGTGAAAATCACTCTCTTCATCCCCTGTTTCATCGATCAATACTATCCCGGCGCGGGGATCGGGATGGTCAAAATCCTGGAGAAGCTCGGGCACCAGGTGGAATATCCGGAGTCCCAGACCTGCTGCGGGCAGCCGGCTTTCAATTCCGGATATTGGGATGAGGCCAGAACGGTGGCCGACACGATGATGGATGCGTTTCGGGATGCTGAGGTCGTGGTGGGCGTCTCGGGCAGCTGCGGGGCAATGCTCAAGGTGTTTTATCCGGAGCTCTACCATGGGCACCCACGTGAGGCCGAGGCCAGGGCCCTTGCGGCAAAAACCCATGAGTTTTCCTCATTTCTTGTGAACGTGCTTGGGGTTGGCGACCTGGGAGCAAGCCTGTCGGCGAAGGCAACCTTTCACGACGGATGCCACGGGCTCCGCGAGCTGGGCATCAAGCGCGAGCCCCGCGAGCTGCTCCGTCATGTGCGCGGACTCGAATTGGTCGAGATGGGCGAGGCCGAGACCTGCTGCGGGTTTGGAGGAACCTTCTCGGTCAAATTTCCCGAAATTTCGACGGCGATGGGCGAGGTCAAGTGCACCTCGATTTTGGAGACGGGAGCCGACTTGGTGATTTCGAACGACTCGAGCTGCCTCATGCAGATCCAGGGGCTCTTCGACCGCCGTGGCGACAAAATCCGCAGCATGCACCTGGCCGAGGTCCTGGCCCTCTCCTGACGATGTCCACCGAATCTCTCCAATTTCACCGCGACGCCGAGCGCCTGACCCACGACCTGCGCCATCGCGGGCTGATCCAGAAGGCGCTGGGCGGGTACTACGTCAAACGCGACGAGCAGAAGTCAAAATACACGGACTGGCAGATGGCCCGCGCCTCGGCGGCCGCAGCCAAATATGAGGCCGTCAACCACCTCGATAAATACCTCCTCGAGCTGACGGAAAAACTGGAGGCGCGTGGCACAAAGGTTTTCTGGGCGGCGGACGGCATCGAGGCGGCGGAGTATATCGCCTCGGTGGCCCGCAAGGCGGAGGTGAAGCGGATCATCAAATCCAAGACGATGACCGGCGAGGAAATCCACCTCGGCCAGGCGCTGGAAAAGGCCGGCTACGAGGTCGTGGAGAGCGACCTTGGCGAATTCATCGTCCAGCTTCGCGAGGAGCCTCCCTACCACATCGTCTTCCCATCGATGCACCTCACCCGAGGGGAAATCTCCGACGTCTTCCAAAAAAAGCTCGGCAGCGCACCGGCGGACACCCCTGAGGAGCTCACCATGATCGCCCGCGATGTGATGCGCCAAAAATACTGCGAGGCGGACATGGGGATCAGCGGGGCCAATTTCGCCGTCGCCGAGACCGGGCACATTTCGATTACGGAAAATGAAGGGAATGCGCGGCTGAGCACAACCCTGCCCCGGCTTCTTGTCAGCATTGTCGGCATCGAAAAAGTCATCCCGAAGCTCGACGATCTCGCCGTCCTCCTCCCCATGCTCGCCACGGCCGGCGCCGGGCAGAACATGACCTGCTACAACACGATGCTCGGCGGCCCGCGCGAGGCCGGTGAGACGGACGGACCGGAGGAGTTCCACGTCGTCCTGCTCGACAACCGCCGAACCACCCTGCTCGCTGATCCCGAACAGCGGGACGCGCTCCACTGCATCCGCTGCGGAGCCTGCCTCAACGTCTGCCCGATTTTCAAAAATATTGGCGGCCACTCCTACGGCACCACCTACCAGGGGCCGATCGGATCGGTCATCACCCCCCACCTGCGCGGCCTCCAATCCTGGAAGCACCTCTCGTTTTCGTCGTCCCTCTGCGGAGCCTGCTCGGAAGCCTGCCCGGTCAAAATCGACCTCCACCACCACCTCCTCCAAAACCGCCGGAACGCGATTGCCGAGAAACCTGTCTGGTGGGAAAAACCGATTTTTACAGGCTTCGCATGGTTCATGTCCCGCCCCGCGCTCTACCGGTTCGCGGCCCCGCTCCTGCGCTTGGGAGGCCCCATCCTCCACGCGATCCGCGGCCAGATTTTCGATCCGGCCCGCCTGTGGACGGGAACCCGCGACCTGCCGCCAGCGCCAAAGCAGTCGTTCAAAGAATTCTGGAGGGAACGCAATGCCAAACGATAGCCGCGATAAAATCCTGCGCCGGATCCGCGAAGCCCTCTCGGTGGAGGCCCCGAAGCGTCACCTCGAGCACGGCGGAGAGCGCTCGTTCAGCCATCCGCCCCAGGACTGGCTTCCCCGCGTCCCCGAGGACATCGCCCCCCTCACCGCCCTCTTCGAAAAAAACTCGAAAGACCTGAAGACCGAGGTGCGGCACTGCCCGGATGCCGCTGCGGTCGCTTCCGAACTGTCCGCGCTCGCCCAAGAGCATGGATGGAAATCAGTGGCCTCCCACCAGTTCCCGCTGGGCACCCCGGCGGTTTCGTCGCTCGGCCTCCCCGTTCTTCTGACCGACCACCCCTACAGCAAGCACGACCTCGAGCGCTGCGATGTCGGCATCAGCGGATGCGACTGCCTTGTGGCTCAGACGGGGGGAATCCTTGTCACATCAGCCTCGGCTGGCGGACGCGCCCTCTCCGTGCTCCCCCCACACCACCTCGTCATCGCCTCGCGCTCCCAATTGGTCGGAGACCTGGCCGACGCGTTTGCTCTTCTCCGGAAATCCCACGAAACGATCCCATCGTTCGTCTCTTTCATCACCGGCCCGAGCCGCACGGGTGACATCGAACGCATCCTCGTCCTCGGAGCTCACGGCCCAAAAAAATTGACCGTCCTCCTCGTTTCCTAATCGTCCGACGGATTGACGACCGCCGTGTCGTCCGTCAATCCATCATCGGACCGGAACGGAACCGGTCTCTCCAAAAACTTATTTGCGGCGCGGTCCGAAGACCAGTGCGCTGACGATGGCCGCCACGACAAGCGCCACCGCGCTCGCAATGAGGATGTGGCCGAGAGGAAGCTTCTCGCCGCACGCGCAGGATTCTCCCTCCCATTTTCCTGTGGTGACCAGTTTCTTAACCGACTCGATGCAAGGACATGTGTTCATGAGACCGGCCATCGTTCTCCTTCCCTCACAAAAGGGCAAGGTTTTCCGGAGCCGCCAGGTGCGCTGCCCGGCGCCCTCGCGCTGGATGGCAAAATGCTCCGCGACAATATCTCAGGCGGTGACGCGCAGGGTGCTTGGGAATCCGGCCGGGAGTCGGACCGGGCGACCGGAGGGCATTTGGACGAGGGCAAGGGCTTGGCGACAGGTCACGAGGAGGCAATTGTTCGACGGGCGGTGGATTTCGAACTCCACCCAAAACCGGATCCCGCTCCACTCGGAGATCCGACCGGTGACCCGAATTTCATCACCGAGGAGAGCGGGACGCTTGTAGTCGATCTCGGTGCGGGTGACGACGGGATGGATGTTGGTGCGCGCGATTTCCTTAAAGTCGAGGCCCATCTGGATGGCGAGAAGCGTGCGGGCGGTCTCGATGAAGCGCAGATAAACGATATTGTGCACGACGCCGCCCGCATCGGTGTCAAAATACATGACCCGGACGTCAGTCGATATCCGGCAGCAGTCAGGGATTTCCATACGGGGGATTATTCGTGGCCCAGTCAGCACGGCAAGGGAAAACAAGCCGACCAATGGCATGGAAATCATCTCGATCCAGCGCTGCGGCGGAAGTTGCTGCCAGCAATAACGTGATACAATCCTCCATTCGCCTTGCCAATCGCTACTTGTCGCTCCGGGTTTGGCTGCCGGGTTTCCGCGCTGGCTTGACGGAAGGCTGCGGCTTGGGTTTTGGAGTCGCTTGGGGCGTGGGTTTGGCCGATGGAGGGGTGCCCCAGAGGAGAAGGGAAGGACGCCGTTTCACCTCGGCGCTGAGCTGTTCAAGGTTGCTTGCCGTGGCGGTAAGCCCGTCCATCAACTCCTGAACCTGGGTCTGGCTGAGACGGCTGGCGGGCTCGATGTTTTTCAGGATTTTTTGCAGCTGGCGGTTCGAGGCTTCAAGGGCGGTGAGGAACGCCCTGGCCTCGGCGGAAAGCGCCGGGATGTCGGATTTTTCGAGCGCGCTGTGGGCATCCTTGATGAAGGCCTGCAGTTCGGCGCTCACCTTGTCCACCTCGGCATCGACGACCGCTTTGTTCAGGTTTTCGAGGAGCTCGGTGCCGGTTTTGCTGATCCCGCCGATGTTGAGTTTCTCGACTTCGTGAAGGATGCCATTGATCGAGTCCAGGAAGCTGGTGAGTTCGCCCGGGGCGGAAGGGATGTAGTAGGTCCGCGGTTTCCAAGGCGGCCAGATGGCGGGAAAGCGCCTCGGATCAAAGTAATCGATGTCGAGGTAGTTGAGTCCGGTGATCCCCTGCGGCTCAATGCGAACGCGCAGCCCCTGCTCGATTCCTCGGTTCAGCATGGGGGTGAGGTCTTCGGTGAACATGTTCGGGAACACCTCCCGGTCGATCTCCATGAAAAGGACCACATAATTGAAGAGGCCGTCGGTTGACTTCACGTCATACTCGGTGAACGCGAAGCTCATCTGCGTGACCTTGCCGATCAGCACGCCGCGGAACTTCACGGGCGAACCCACATCGATCCCCTGCACGCTTCCCTGGATGTAGGTCTCCATCGTGATCTTGGGGCGGAACATCTGCCCTCCTCCGAAGACGAGTATCGCGGCAACCAAGAGGGCGATGCCTCCAGAAATGAAGAGCCCGATCCGGAAGTAGTTCGGCTTGGCACTCATCCCGCACCCCCCGAAGCTTCGCGGTGAAAAAACGCGTGGACAAAAGGATCGTCGGATCGGTCCCGGAGGTCCTTGGGAGCGCCTTCGGCGAGGATCCCTCTGGTTTTTTGGTCGAGCATAATCACGCGGTCTGCCACTGCATAGATACTGGGGAGCTCATGGCTGACAATCACAAAGGTGACGCCCAGATTCCTGTTGAGGCTGCGGATCAGGTCGTCGAGCCCGGCGGAGGTGACCGGGTCGAGCCCGGCGGAGGGTTCATCCAGAAAGAGGACCTCCGGGTCGAGCGCCATGGCGCGCGCTATGGCCACGCGCTTCTGCATTCCCCCGCTCACCTCGCTGGGAAAGTGCCCGCAGAACCGCTCCAGCCCGACGAGGGCAAGCTTCATACGCGACACCAACCGTCGCGCCTCCGGCGGCAGGGTCGTGAATTCCTCCATCGGCAACATCACGTTCTCTTCCAATGTCAGAGACCCGAAGAGCGCACCGCTTTGATACATGACCCCGAACTTCTTCAAGATCGCCGCCCGCACTGCTCCGGACGTCGCATTCAGGTCGCCGCCGTCGATCCGGATCGTCCCCGCTGCGGGCGAATACAACCCGATGAGGTGCTTCATCAGGGTGCTTTTCCCGCATCCGGATCCGCCGAGGATCACAAATACCTCGCCGTGCGCCACGTCGAAGCTCACGTTTTCCAGGATGACCGAGTCCCCGTAGGCGGCGGTCAATTTGCGGACCTCGATAATCGGCTTCACCATTTAATAACGTAGAAAATCCCGGCGAAGACGGCATCCACCAGAACGATGAGAAAGATCCCGCTGACGACCGCGCGTGTCGTCGAGGCCCCGACGGCACTCGCCCCGGTTCCGGTTTGCAACCCGCGCAGGCATCCGACCCCGGCGACGAGGACCCCGAAAACAAACGCCTTGATCAAGCCGGTCATGACGTCGGTGACTCCGACCGCCCCCACGAGCTGGTTCCAGAGGGTCATGAAAGGGAACCCCTGGGCCATCATGACCAGGAAGCCCCCGGCGATGCCGAGGACGTTGGCATACACGGTCAGGACAGGCGTCACGAGGAATCCGGCCAGCACTCTCGGAACGACCAGGAACCGCATCGGATCCAGCCCCATCGTCTCCAGCGCATTGATCTCCTCGTTGACTTTCATGGTCCCGATCTCAGCCGCAAAAGCCGACCCCGAGCGTCCGGCAAAGACGACCGCCGTCATGATCGGGCCCAACTCACGAAGGAGGGCGAGGGCGACGAGGTTGACCACAAAAATATCGACACCGAATTGCCGGAGCGGCACGGCCGCTTGAAATGCCATGATCATTCCGGTGAGAAACGAAACCATCCCGGCGACCACGAGGGCATCGACACCGGCTTTCTGGGCGGTGATCCACATGTCCCCCCAGCGGACAAGGCGGGGCTTGATGGCGCAAGCGGCGGTCGTGACGGCAAGCTCGCCAATAAATGCGACCATCTCCCTTACATCGCCAAACATCAGGCTTCCGGTGCGCCCGATGCGAACGATGAGGGATTCGTCCCGCAGCGGAGCGGCCGGGGGATCCGCCGGCAGGTCGTCGAAAGGAGCCAGTAAAGCCGAAATCTCGGGCGCGAGCCCGTTCAGCTTGGCGTGTTGCCGCGTGCGGAGCGCCCAGAGGAACGCCAACCCAGCCCCATCGCAATCCTTCAGGCCCGAGGCATCAACATCCTTGATCTGGCCCGCCCCTCCCACCAGACGCCATGACGCCGCCACATCGGCAGCCTCAAGGCTTGCGGCCAGAGTCAGGCGGGAGGTCTTCGGGTCGTATTCCATCGTGGCACCCCATGGAATACATCCCAGACCACACCGGCGAGAAGACGAATCTCTTCGCCTCGCGCTGGACAAACCGGCTTTGGGTAATTACCAAAGGCGCACATGAGCAGCCCGATCCTTGATGTCCGAGATGTCGCCCGACTGGCCCGCATCGAATTGACCGACGAAGAAACCACCACGTTCCAGTCCCAGCTCGGCCGCGTCCTCGAATACGTCGAGCAGCTCGGCCGCTTGGACGTGTCCGATGTCGAGCCCACCGCCCACGCGAACCCGGTCTTCGATGTCTTCCGCGAGGATACCTCCCGGCCGGGCCTCGACCGCGCCGCCGTTCTGGCCAATGCCCCCCACGCCGCCAACAACCTGATCGTCGTCACCAAGGTCATCGAATAGTTTTTCCCATGCCCGAGCTAACCAACCTCACCATCACCGGGCTCCAAGCCGGTTTCCGTAGCGGAGAGTTCACGCCCGCCGATGCCGTCAGGGCCTTGGAGGACCGCATCGCCTCAACCGACCCGCAGATCGGTGCCTATCTGGCCCGCGACTTCGAGGCCGCCCTCGCCGCAGCAGAGCAGGCGGACGTCTCGCTCCCCCTCGGCGGCGTCCCGATCGGCATCAAAGATGTCATCAATGTCCTCGGCGAGCAGTGCACCTGCGCCTCGAAAATTCTTGCCGGATACAAGGCTCCCTACGACGCGACCGTGATCACGAAACTCCGCACCGCCGGGGCGATTCCCTTTGGACGCCTCAACATGGATGAGTTCGCGATGGGATCATCCACCGAAAATTCCGCCTACCAACTCACGCGCAACCCTTGGGACACAAACCGGATTCCCGGAGGCTCCAGCGGGGGATCCGCAGCCGCCGTTGCCGCACGGGAAGCCTTTGCCACGCTCGGCAGCGACACGGGCGGGTCCATCCGCCAGCCGGCAGCCCTCTGTGGCGTCGTCGGGCTGAAGCCCAGCTATGGCCGGGTCTCCCGCTACGGACTGGTTGCTTTTGCCAGCTCGCTGGACCAGATCGGCCCCTTCGCCCGGAGCACCCGCGACTGCGCCAAGCTCCTCACCGCCATCGCCGGAAAAGATCCCCACGACTCGACCTCCCTCGACCTGCCGGCAGAGGATTTTTCGGCAGGCCTCGGACGCGATCTCAAGGGGGTCCGCCTGGGGATCCCGAAAGAGTATTTTGTGGACGGCATGGACCTTCGCGTCCGGGTAAAAGTGGAGGAGGCCATCAAGCATTGCGAGGGGCTTGGAGCCGAGTTGGTGGAAGTTTCTCTGCCGCACACCGAATACGCGGTCGGCGTCTATTACATCATCGCCACAGCCGAGGCCTCGGCGAACCTGGCCCGGTTTGACGGCGTCCGCTACGGCCACCGTGCAAAGAACCCGACCGACCTCCTCGACCATTACCGCCGGTCTCGCGAAGAGGGATTTGGCAGCGAGGTGAAGCGCCGGATCATCCTCGGAACCTACGTCCTCTCGAGCGGATACTACGACGCCTACTACCTCCGGGCGCAGAAGGTCCGCACGCTCATCCGGCGCGACTTCACGAATGCCTTTGAAAACGTCGATGCCCTCATCTGCCCGACCTCCCCCGACCTTGCGTTCCAGATCGGCGAGCGGGTGAACGATCCGATGCGCATGTATCTCGCCGACATTTTCACCATCGCCGCCAACCTCGCCGGCATCTGCGGGATCAGCGTCCCCTGCGGGCTCGTCGAAGAGGACGGCCACCAGCTTCCTGTCGGGCTTCAGTTCCTCGGGAAGCCGCTCGACGAGGCCCGCCTGCTCGGAATTGCCGACGCCTACGAGCAGTCCGCCGCCCGCGAACTTCTCGCGCGGGTCCCCTCCCCCGCCCAGTGAGCCTCCTCTTCCTCAAGCGCGTGCTGGCCAACCCGATGAGGGTGGGCTACCTTGTGCCGAGCTCGCCTTTCCTCACCCGCCAGACCGCTTCGCGCCTCGACTTTTCGCAGCCGCGCGTGGTCGTCGAACTCGGACCCGGCGAGGGCTGCCATACCCGCCAGATCCTACGCCGGATGGACGACTGCTCGCGCTTGATCCTTTTCGAGCTGGACCACGAATTCGTGCGCCACCTCCGCAAACAATTCCGCCATGACGAGCGGGTGACGATCCTTCAAACCGATGCGCTCCATATCAGCGAGGCCCTCCGAGACCTCGGACACGAGGAGTGCGACTACGTCGTCTCCGGGATCCCGTTTTCCGTGATCGAAAAATCCGCGCGCACAACGATCCTTCGCCGCATCGCGAACGTCATGTCCCGCGACGCCCGGTTCATCGCCTACCAGCTCACCACCCAACTCTGCGAAGAGGACGACATTTTTTCGCTCGACCGAAAGTCGTTCTGCGCACTGAATTTTCCTCCCATCAACGTGATGGAATTCCGCAGGGCGTCAGAGACCGAAGCCAGCGCCGCTATCGCATAAAAGGAGAGAAATCGACTTGCGCGACCGCCCGCGCGAGGAATTCGCCACCACGGGCAAGCGCCTCTTCCAGCGGAAGGTCTGACGGGGAGATGGGCACAACCGTCACCCCGGGCGGAAGCGGAAGGCCCGCTTCGGCCGATCCCGCAAAAATGAAGACCTTCTTGCCTGCGGAGGCGGCACGCCGCACGACATCGCCCGGGCCCTTTCCCTTCAGCGAGGTGGCATCGAACCTCCCCTCACCCGTGAGCAGGATGTCGCAGGCGCTGAGATGGCGGTCAAGGTCGAGCCATGCCGCCACAAATTCCGCGCCGGGAATAATCTGCGCCTGAGCCGCGCACCGCAACCCGAAAGAAATCCCGCCGGCAGCCCCTGTGCCGGGCTCCGCGGCCAGCGATTCCGGTTGGCCAAAGTCGTTGGCCAGCAGGTGGGCTATTCGGGCCGCCCCAAACTCCATCCGCTGCACGTCACCCGGCAAGAGGCCCTTCTGCGGACCGTAAACGGCAGAGCAACCCTGGGGACCCAGAAGGGGGTTTGCCACGTCGCAGGCAATGAAGACCGGAGGAAATCCCCCCGGCAGCCCTCCTCGGAAGCCGCAAATCCTTTCCCACTGAGCCGGAGTGACTGGATCGACGCGCTCGCCGGCGGCGTCGATAGGTTCGACGCCCAACTCGGCAAGTGCCCCCAGCCCCAGGTCGTTTGTCGCGCTTCCTCCGACCCCGAGCAAAATGACCCGGGCTCCGGCCTCTGCGGCCGATCGCATCAACTCCCCGGTCCCCCGGGTATCCCCCTGCCAGGGGTCCCTCCGGTCCATCGGAAGCAAAGCAAGCCCGCTTGCCTCGGCCATTTCGATGATGGCCACGCCATCTGCGTCCCCGAGCGAAACCGGCAGCAACGCCCGGGCAGCGGATGGAATCGACCCGGCCAATACAATCCCGAATCCCGCCGCGACCAGCTCCCCCCTCGGACCGGCAACCTGCGCCACAGCCCAAGTTCCGCAACCCGATCGCGTCAGAATCCGGCCAAACCCCTCGCCGCCATCGCTCAGAGGGCAAAGGCCTATCTGCCAGTCGGGGTGACGCCGCGCCAGAGCTCTCCCCGCCAACTCGCACGCCCCGGCCGCTGAGAGGCAATTCTTGAACTTGTCGAAGGCGATCAGAACTTGCACGACCTGCCTCCCGAAGTAGATCGCAAACGCGTGACAGAGGGCGTCCAAATGCCTGGCAGGGTCGGTGGATTCACAACGTCGCGTCACTGTTTCAGGCCGGATTTACAGCGTCAAGCCGTGGAGTGGGATTCAGCGGGGGATCTGGCAAAGGAAAAAACCACCCAGCCCCACGCCAGCCGGCCTGCATGGGGGGCTGCAAATTCCGCCAAAATCCCATCATTTTCCTTGCAAACAACCGGGCCGTGAGGCCGCATGACCTGCGTTCAAACGGAACACCTCACTTTCAAAAACCAACTAAAAAATTCAATATGCAAATCCAATCTATCCGTGCCTCCGGCCTCATTGTTGCCGCAGGGGAGAGCCGACGCATGGGGTTCGACAAGACCACCGCCATGCTTTCCGGTCGCCCGCTGGTGACGTGGTCGCTGGCCGCCTTCGAGGAGTGCGACGACATCGGCCCTTGCGCACTCGTCTGCGCCGAATCGCGCCTGGAGGAATTTGCCGCCCTTGCCGCCCCCTATAAAAAATTCCGCTGCATCGTGCCGGGCGGGGCCGAACGCTCGGACTCCGTCCGCAATGGCCTGCTCGCCCTCGCCCCGTCGAGCCCGACCCTTGTCGCCGTCCATGACGCGGCACGCCCGCTGGTCACCAGCGACCTGATCTCGCAAATTGTCTCTGCCGCAGCGGAAGCTGGCGCAGCCGTCGCCGCCGAGCCCGTCGGCGATTCCCTGCACCGCGCCACAACCGGCGGGCGCCTGATCGAATCCATCTCTCGCGACGGTCTCTGGGCGATGCAAACCCCGCAAGTGGCGGCCCTGCCAACCCTCCTTGACGCCATCGATGCAGCCCGCACCGCGGGAATCTCACTCACCGATGAGATCGCAGCCCTCATAAAGGCCGGCCTCCAGCCAAAGGCGGTTTTCCACGGGCGGGTGAACTTCAAAGTCACCTTCCCCCGCGATCTCGCCCTCGCCCAGGCGGTGTTCGACAGCCAGCGGAAAAAGTAATCTCCAGACAGCGGCCGGATCCGGCCTCACTCGTCCGCAGCCGGGGGCTGGTTCTCCTGGAGCTTTTCCAGAAGCTCGCTCGTATCCTCGACTTCCTCCCACACCACGCGGCTCACGTAGATCGGGGCCTTTTGCTGCGCCGCCATCGCCATGCAGTCGCTCGGCCGCGCATCCAGCTCGATGATCTTTTTCTGCTGGAGCTCGTTCTCTGCCGTGAGAATCAGCCGCCCGAAATACGTGCCGCTCTTCAGGTCGTTGATCACCACCCGCTCCACCCTCGCCCCGAGCGCCGCCAGCACGTGCGCCAGAAGGTCATGCGTCAGAGGACGCTCCTTGTCCGCCCCGCTCAAAAACATCCCGATCGCCGCGCCAACCGACTGGTCCACGTAAATCACAAACACCTTCTCCTCGTTCCCGATGAAGACCGCACACCCCGCATTCGTCGGAACCAGGGCCCGAATGTGAACCGGAATGACCGATTTTTCCATGCCCCTCCTGTAGCACCCCTGCCCCCCCTGCGCGAGAAAGATCGTCGCGACCGACCAATCTCCGCCAGTGGGCCAGGATTGCCATTGCGTATTTCAAATATACATTTAACTTTATGTGAATGCCGACAGTAAAGCCACGGAAGGACGGAGTGGGGACGCGGGCCAGGATTCTGGAGGCGGCCTGCTCGGTTTTTGCAACAAGGGGGTTTCGCGAGGCCACGGTCGCCGGGATCTGTTCACTGGCCGGAGCCAACGTCGCGGCGGTCAACTACCACTTCCGGGATAAAAACTCGCTCTACATCGCCGTCTGGAGGCACAGTGCCCGGGAGGAGGCGCGGCTGTATCCTATGGATGGAGGAATCGCCGCCACGGCACCGGCACCGCAGCGGTTGCGCGGGATCATTGGTGCGCTGGTGCGGCGACTGGGCGATCAGGGGGCGCTCGGCAATTTCCAGAAATTGAAATCGATGGAGTTGGCGGTTCCCACCGGGCTTATTGCCGGTGTGGTGCATGAGTTCCGGGAACCCTTCCGCGAAAACCTTAAGAAGGTCATCCGGGAATTACTTGGCGATGGCGTGTCCGCGGTGGAGGTGGAGCAGGTCGAGCGCGTGATCGTCGCGCAGTGCATGGTGGTCCGCGATGCCCTCCGCACCCCGTTTTCCAAGGGGCCGGCCAAGCCGCTTTCTTCCGAAGATTTCGAGCGATGGACCAGCCACATCACCCATTTCTCGCTGGCCGGCATCCGCGACCTGAAGCGACGCCTTTCCATCCATTCCAAAAATTCCCGCTCCGCTACCCCCTCCCACACGACATCGAATCCGAAGACAGCAAAATGAGATTCCATCCCCACCTTGTCCTCATGGCCCTCCCCGGACTGCTTCTCGCCGCCTGCGGCAAGACGGCTCCGACACCAGGAGGAGCCCCGCCGCCCCGCCCGGTCCTCGCCGCTCAGGCTGTCGCGCAGGACGTCCCCCTCTACCTCGATGAGATCGGCAAGTGTGCCGCCTTCGAAGTCGTTAATGTCCTGCCACAGGTTTCCGGGCCGGTGGTCGGAATCCACTTCAAGGACGGCTCGGAGGTGAAGAAAGGCGATCTCCTTTTCACCATCGACCCGCGCCCGTATGAGGCGGAGCTGAGCAAGGCGAAAGCCATCCTGGATCAGGACCGCGCCAAGGCCACGTATGATGCCTCTCAGCTTCAGAGGAACGAGGAATTGCGCAAGAAGCAGGTCTCCGCCGCCGAGGAGCTCGACAACGCCCGACAGGCCGCCGCCGTTTCGCAGGCCGCCGTGCAGGCGGACGAAGCGCAGGTCCTCACCGCGCAGATCAACCTCGACTACTGCACCATCCGCTCCCCCATCGACGGCCGGACCGGAAACCATCTTGTTGATGTCGGCAATATCGTCGCCGCCAACAGCACGCCCCTTGTTATCATCAAACGCCAGGACCCGATCTACGCGGAATTCACGATTCCGGAGGCCGAGCTGCCGCGCGTCCGGGAGTTCATCCAATCCGGCACGCTCAAAGTCGAGGCGGCATTGCCCGACCACCCGGAGGGCATCCGCACCGGGGCCTTTGATTTTATTGACAGCGGCGTGCAGGCGGATAGCGGAACGGTTCCGATGCGGGCGGTCTTCGAAAACTCCGACCGGTTCTTCTGGCCCGGCCAGTTTGTAAACATCCGCATCCTGCTCGATGTGCTCAAGGGGGCTGTTCTGGTCCCTGCGGAGGCCGTGCAGATCGGCGGCAAGGGGCCGTTTGTCTTTACCGTCAAGCCGGACAACACCGTCGAGATGCGGCCGATCCATCCGGGGCAGCGTCAGGGGGAAATGATGGTGATCTCGGAGGGAATCGCAGCCGGGGAATCCATCGTGGTGACCGGCCAGCTCGCGCTGGCTCCCGGCGCAGCGGTCCGAGTAACGGAATGGAAGAGCGGCCAGTGACCGCACGCCAAAGATGAGCCTTTCTGAACCTTTCATCCGCCGTCCGGTGATGACGATGCTCCTGGCGGTGACGGTCGTCATCTTCGGGGTCATTGCCTACCAGCGCCTCCCGGTGAACGACCTGCCCGTTGTGGATTTTCCGGTCATCAACGTCAGCGTGAGCTACCCCGGCGCCTCGCCGACAACCATGGCAAGCAACGTGGCCACCCCGCTCGAAAAGCAGTTCCTTCAGATGCCGGGGCTGGAGCTGATCACCTCGTCCAGCACGCAGGGCAACACGTCGTTCACCCTTCAATTCGCCCTCGACAAAAGCGTGGACATTGCGGCGACCGACGTGCAGGCCGCGATCAACCAAGCCTCGGGCAGCCTTCCGCTCGACCTCCCCTCCCCGCCCACGTTCAAGAAGTTCAACCCGAATGACCAGCCAATCATCTACATTGCGCTGACGAGTGATTCGCTCACCGACGGGGCTCTCTACGACTACGCCTCGACCCAGATCGCCCAGCGCATCAGCATCGTGCCCGGGGTTTCCAAGGTGGACATCTTTGGCTCGAAAGCCGCGATCCGCATCAAAGCCGACCCCTCCAAGCTTGCAGCCAGAAACCTGACCGTGGACGACCTTGCGGCCGCGATCAAGGCCGGGACGAGCTACCAAGGCTCGGGCCAGTTTGACGGGCCTTCGCGCACGTTTTTGCTCCAACCTCAGGGACAGCTCGAGACGGCGGAGGACTACGCGAATCTGGTGATCACGCGAAGGGACGGCGCACCTATTTACGTCCGGGACGTGGCCGAGGTGGTGGACTCCCTGCAGGACGAGCGGCAGTCGCGCCACTTCTGGTTCCGGGGATATCCCATCCCGCCGGCGAGCGTGGTCCTGGCCGTCTCGCGCCAGGCGGGGGCGAACGTCGTCACGACGGCCCAGGCGGTCCGCGACCTTCTGCCCGTCTTTCGTAAAGAACTGCCGGGCTCGATCAACCTGATCCCGGTTTACGACCGTTCGGTCACAATTCGCAACTCGGTGGACGATGTGAAGGAAACCCTGCTCATTGCTTTCGCTCTGGTCGTCCTCGTGATCTTCGTGTTCCTCGGCCGCGTCACGGATACCCTCATCCCCGCCGTCGCTCTTCCGATGTCCATGTGCCTCACCTTTCTCGGAATGTGGGTGATGGGATACAGCATCGACAATCTCTCGCTTCTGGCCATCACCCTATCAATCGGCTTTCTCGTGGATGATGCCATCGTCTTTCTGGAAAATGCCGTCAGGCGGATCGAGGGCGGCGAAACGGCCATGGAGGCCTCGCTGAACGGCGCCAAGGAGATCAGCTTCACGATCCTATCCATGACGCTCTCGCTCGCGGTGGTTTTTGTTCCGCTGGTCCTGATGCCGGGCCTCCTCGGCCGCCAGCTTCAGGAATTCGCCGTCACGATCATCATCGCCATCCTCTCCTCGGGCATCGTGTCGCTTTCCCTCACCCCGCTCATGTGCTCCCGGATGCTCAAGCATCACGACCCCTCGGCCAGAACGCTCATGGAAAGGGCGTCCTCGGCCGTGTTTGACCGCGTCCTCCGGCTCTACGGGAAATCCCTTGGATTTTTCCTCCACCACAAATGGATCTCCGCCCTCGCATGGACGATCAGCCTGGCCGGCACGATCGCCTGCTTCCTCGCCATCCCGAAATCCCTGCTCCCCACCGGCGACAGCGGGTTCATCCGTGGAATTTTCCAAGCCCAGGAAGGCACCTCGCCGGAGCGGATGTGGGCGTATCAAAGCCAGGTGGATGAGATCCTTCGCAGCGACGAGGCCGTGGATGTCTCGATCACCGTCTCCGGCCTGAGCGGACGGCTCTCCTCCTCGCAGGCCTTCACGCTGGCTTTTCTCAAGCCGGTGGGAGAGCGACCTCCGATTGAGGTCGTCGCGGGACGCCTCATGCGCCAGATCGGCCAGATCCCAGGGGTCATGGCCTTTCTTCAAGCCAACCCGGTCCTCCAGATCAGCACGGGGGCCACATCGACAACACAGGGAAAATTTGCCTACGCGATCAGCGGCATCAATGCCGACGAGGTCAACCAGGCCGCCACCGACCTCATGGCGAAATTGCGCACGTATCCTGGATTCCTCTTCGTCAACTCCGACCTCAAGCTCAACACGCCGAGCCTCGAAATCGACATCCTTCGCGACCAAGCGTCCACTTACGGAGTTGCGGCGGATGACATCTTGAACACGCTCCGCAACGCCTACTCCCAGAACTACGCCTACCTCATCAAAAAATCCCAGGATCAATACCAGGTGATCGTGGAGGTGGATGACCTCGACCGTTCGGTGGCGCCGGACCTCGCAAAACTTTACCTGCGCTCCAGCAGCGGGGCGCTTGTCCCGCTCTCCGCCGTGGCGCGGTGGAGGGAGGTCGTCGGCCCGCAATCCGTCAACCACATCAATCAGTTCCCCTCGGTCACCCTGTTCTTCAACCTCGTCCCGGGGGCTTCGATTGACGCGGCCACGCGGTTCGTCGAGGAGTCTGCCGCGCAGGTCCTGCCGCCGACCATCCGGGGCGAACTTCAGGGCGAGGCAAAAGTCTTCAAGGAAACGATCGCCGGGCTTTCTGTGCTGCTCCTCTTTGCCGTCTTCTCCATGTATGTGATCCTTGGCATCCTCTACGAAAGCTACGTGCACCCAATCAGCGTGCTGACCGCCCTTCCCGTGGCCACGGTCGGCGGCCTCGCCACCCTTCTGCTCTTCGGCCAGGAGGCCTCTCTCTACGCCTTCGTCGGCATGTTCCTCCTCATCGGCATCGTCAAAAAGAACGGGATCATGATGATCGACTTCGCCCTCCAGCGCATGGCCGAGGGCATGGACCGCGTGTCGGCGGTCCACGAGGCCAGCCTAGAGCGGTTCCGCCCGATCATGATGACCACGTTCGCGGCCCTTATGGGCGCGCTTCCTCTCGCCATGGGGCACGGGGCGGACGGACGCTCCCGCCAGCCCCTCGGGCTCATCATCGTCGGAGGGCTCATCTTTTCCCAACTCATCACCCTCTACGTGACCCCGGCCCTCTTCCTCTACCTCGAAGCCTTCCAGGAAAAAGTCCTCGACCGCTATCCCTTCTTCCGTAGCCACCGCGCCACCCACGTGGGAATCCATGGCACCACGCCTCCAGCCCAACCCGGGACGTAACAATTCCGCCTGCTGTTTTCAGCATCCCGGAAACTCGGACTCGCAACCCGAGACGGGATTCGAGAAAGCAAACTGGAAATGCAGAAGCTGCCGCGCTTGAAAGATCCCCGCGCAGGTTGGCACGTAGCAGCAGAGAGCTAATTTATCCTGTCGTCCGGAGCCCGCTGGCGATGGCATTGATGCTGAGCAGCACTTCAGGAAGCAGGGCCTGCCCCTCGGGGGTTTGGGCGCCGCCCATTCCCCGCCAGCGGCGGAGAAGATCGGTCTGATGAAGATGCAGCGCACGAAGTGCCGCATCGCGCAAACCAAGGGTTTTGAGCATTCGGGGCCGACGGGACTCCAGGGTTCCCCCGAAAACCTGCGCAAGCATTTCTCGGGTTGTATCAAATTCGTCCAGAATGACTCCCAGCACAGCCTCACGAGCGGAAGAATCCTCTACGAGTCCGGCATAAAGGCAGACCATTTCGCGATCGGCACTCGCGAGGTTTGTCTCTACGTTGGTGAGCACGTAGTAGAGGAATGGAGAGGACTTCAGGGAGGTGCTCAGATGCTCCAAATCACCGGGGCGATCCGCCGCAAGTTGCCTCAAGGCCGACCCGACTCCGAACCAGCCCGGAAGGTAGTGGCGGCTTTGGTTCCAGCTAAAAACCCACGGGATCGCCCGCAAGTCGGCCAGCGTGCGCTGACCGGTCCGCCGCGCCGGCCGCGAACCAATCCGGCTCGTCTCCAGCGCATCAATCGGCGTCGCCTCCGCGTAGTAAGTCATGAATTGCGGGTGGTTGATCAGCCGCGCATAGGCGTCGCGGCTGGCTCCCGAAAGAAACGCACAAATCCCCGAAAAGACATCGTCCACGGCCGGACGGCGGTCGCCGAGCGAAACCCCCGCGACTCCGGCTTGCAGAAGCTCAAGGTTGTAAACCGCCGAGACGAGGTTTGCATACTTCTGTGGAATCGTCTCGCCCTGCTCCGTGAGCCGCAGGTCGCCCTGAACCGATCCCAAGGGCAAAGCGTCGAGAAAACGATGCGTCGGCCCAGCCCCCCGGCTGATCGTGCCGCCACGCCCGTGGAAAAAACGGATCTTCGTCCCCGCCTCCTCGCCGGCCGCTGTCAAGGCCGCCTGGGACTCGTGAAGCGCCCACTGGCTTGCAAAAATCCCGCAGTCCTTGTTGCTGTCGCTATATCCGATCATCACCTGCTGGACGGGTCGATTCTGCCGGTAAGAAAGGACCTGAAGCCGTTGGGTCTGATGGAAGGCCAGGCTGCGGACAGTGACCGGCTCGGCAAGAAAGGCAGAGATGATTGCGGGCCCTTCCTCCAAATCTTCCAGCGTCTCAAAGAGCGGAACGACCGGCAACTCACACAGCAAGCCCTCAGAGGTCCAGCGCGCCAACCCCGCCTCACGGGCCAAAATGTATACAGCCAGCAAATCGGACAGGCGCCGCGTCATGCTCACGATCAGCGCCCCAACACCCTCTCGCGTATACCGCGTAATATGCGAACGGAGGACGCCGTAGCACGAGAGCACGGCGTCGGCATGCTCCCCGCAGGCGGAACCCACACCCAGAAATGGTCTCGGTGAAAGGAGCTCGCGGCGGAGAAATTCCAACCGCTTTTCCTCGGACCACTCGGAGAACACCGCATCCTCAAACCCGCTGGCCGCCAGTAGTTCGTCCATCGCCAGGTCGTGAAACCGGCTGTTCTGTCGGATGTCCAGTGCCGCGAGGTGAAATCCGAAAACGTCGAGCGCCCGGCGCACGGGCAGCACGGCCGTATCCACGAGCCGCCCGGCTCCGACGGCGTGAAGGAATCCGGCGAGCTTGGCCAGATGCTCGTCGAGCTCGAGCGGACTCCGGAAATTATGGTCGATCTCCGCAAGCGAGAAATCCTCCCCGGCGTTGATGCCAAGAGGAAGTTTGGCCTGTAGGAACAAGACGTATTGCCGCCAGGGCTCGTCCGAATGCTGGCGACCCAGCGTCTCAGCAAGGCGGGGATTTTCCTTCCGCAGTTCTTCGAGCGTCTCTTCCAAGGCCTGCGGAGGTTTTTGAAAATTGCTCGAAAGCGGCAGCTTGGCCGCCAGGTCCACGAGCTGCCGACGAAGAACGACGAGGGCATTGAGGCGCAGTTCGCGCAGCGTCTCTGCCGTCACATCGGCGGTCACAAAGGGATGTCCGTCCCGATCCCCTCCCACCCATGTCCCAAACCTCAGCTTGGGCCACACATGGGGATCCGCCAGCAACGCCGGATCAAAGCCGTCCGCACGCCAAGCTTGGTGGAGTCGGTCGTCCAGACGCGCCAACGCGGCCGGAAAGACCTCGCGGAGATAGAAAAGAACTCCCCGTCGCTCGCTGGCCACGTCCGGCTTTTCAAGCAGGATCTCGCCTGTCCTCCAGAGCCGCTCGAGCACGACCTTGATCTCATTGCGCAGCGCTTCCTGCTCGGTCGGTGTCATGTGCGCGTTGTCACGCGCGGTCAGAAGGCGATAAATCCGGCGGTGTTGCTCAAGGACCGCCGCCCGCTTGGCCTCGGTCGGATGCGCCGTGAGCACCGGCTCGATCCGCACCTGGTGGAGCGACGAAGCAATCTGCTCCGCCGTCAGGCCGGAGGCCTTGAGGCGGCCAAGTTCCTGCGCCCACAGACCGGGTTCGTCAGCCGGTCCGCTTTCAATCTCGCGGAACCGTCGGGTGCGTGAAGAGGCGCCCTCCTCCACCATGTTCAATAGCTGAAAAGCCATCGAGTAAGCCTGCTCGAGCCCATCGACCCGGCCATCCACCGTCCCGATCCATGGCAGCCGGTCGGCCACTTTCTCCTCGCCCAGCTCCACAAGGACTTCCCGCAGGCAGCCCATGAGAAAATCCAGATCGTTTCCGATCTTCTCAAACCCCAAGACAATGTATTCGCCCGTTGTCTTCATATTCCCTCGACTCAGCCCCTATGTTCGCGCCGCTAGGGAAGCTGCGTGGAGCCCATCAGGTGGCGGTCCACTTCTCGGGCCGCGCCCCGGCCTTCGTTGATCGCCCAGACGACGAGTGACTGGCCGCGGCGGCAATCCCCGGCCGCGAACACATTCGGGATGTTTGTCGTGTATTTCTCGTGCTCGGCCTTCGCATTGCTGCGCGCATCGCGCTCGATATCGAGCGCCGCAAGGAGCTGGTCCTCCGGCCCGAGGAATCCCATCGCAAGCAGGACGAGCTCGGCAGGGATCACGCGCGTCGTTCCCTCGACATCGCGCGGCACAAATCGCCCCTGATCGTCTTTCTCCCAGCGGATGTTCACGATCTCCACACCGCTGAGCTTCCCGTCTGCCCCCGAAATGAACTTCTTCGCGGTGACTTCGTATTGCCTCGGATCCTCCCCCTGCTTGGCGGCGGCTTCCTCCTGGCCGTAGTCCATCTTGTAAACTTTCGGCCACTCGGGCCACGGGTTGTTCTTTGCGCGCTCCATGGGGGGCTTCGGAAGGATTTCGAGCTGCGTCACTGAGGCGCATCCGTGGCGCAGCGAGGTTCCGACGCAGTCCGTGCCGGTGTCGCCCCCGCCAATCACCACAACATTTTTGCCAATCGCGTCGATTGGCGGACGCATCCCATTCGGAGCGCCATGGTCGAGGAGAAAGCGGGTGTTCTCGGTCAGGAACTCCATGGCGAAATGAACGCCGGACAGGTCACGCCCGGGGATCGGCAAATCGCGGGGCTTCGTGGCTCCCGTGCAGAGGACGACCGCATGAAAATCGGCAACCAAGCGCTCAGCGGAGAGGTTTTTTCCCACTTCAACCCCAGTCTTGAATGTGACCCCCTCAGCTTCCATGAGTCGCACGCGGCGTTCCACAACCTCGCTCTTGTCGAGCTTCATGTTCGGAATTCCGTAAAGAAGAAGCCCGCCGATCCGGTCGGCCCGCTCAAAGACGGTGACCGTGTGGCCGGCTTTGTTGAGCTGGTCCGCACAGGCCAAACCCGCCGGCCCGGATCCCACCACCGCAACATTTTTTCCGGTGCGCACTTCCGGAGGAGACGGCTTGATCCAGCCTTCCTCCCAGCCTTTGTCCACGATCGCGCACTCAATGGTTTTGATCGCCACCGGCGGATCGATGATCCCGAGCGTGCATGACCCCTCGCAGGGAGCCGGGCACACGCGACCGGTGAACTCCGGGAAGTTGTTCGTCTTGTGCAGGCGGTCGAGCGCCTCGCGCCAGAGTCCGCGATAAACCAGATCGTTCCACTCAGGGATCAGGTTATTGACCGGGCAGCCGCTGGCCATACCGCTGATGAGCTTTCCGGTGTGGCAAAACGGGATCCCGCAGTCCATGCAACGCGCACCTTGGGTCCGGAGGCTTTCCTCGGGCATGTGGAGATGAAACTCATCCCAGTTGGCAATGCGGTCCAGCGGCGCAACGTCCGCCGCCACCTCGCGGTGGAATTCCTTAAATCCGGTTGCTTTTCCCATAATCAGTTTCCTCCCACACGCGAGGTGTCGCGCGAATTGGCCTCGAAGGCCGCGTTGATCGCTTCCTCACCGGTCAGGCCGGCCGCCTGGGCTTGCGCCAGGGCTTCGAGGACGCGCTTGTAGTCTTTTGGCATCACTCTGACAAACTTCGGAAGCATGCGGTCCCAGTCGGCAAGCACCGCTGTGGCGCGCTCGCTCTGCGTGAACTCCGCGTGACGCTCGATGAGCGTCTTGAGGTCTTCGGCTTCCGCCGCATCGGTCACCGGCTCGACCCCGACCATCGCCATGTTGCAGCGCTTCTCGGCAAAGTCGCCGGCCTCATCCAGGATGTAAGCCACGCCTCCGGACATGCCCGCTGCAAAATTCCGGCCGGTGGGGCCGAGGACCACCACGCGCCCGCCGGTCATGTATTCGCACCCGTGGTCGCCGATGGCTTCCACCACCGTGTGAACGCCGGAATTCCGAACGCCAAAACGCTCGCCGGCCATGCCGCGGATGAACACCTCACCTTTCGTCGCTCCGTAGAGGGCGACGTTGCCGGCAATGATGTTGTCCTCGGCCTTGAACGTGGAGCCGGCGGGTGGATAGACGATCAGCCGTCCGCCGCTCAACCCCTTGCCAAGGTAGTCATTCGTGTCGCCTTCCAGCTCGAGCGTCATTCCCGCCGGAACAAACGCCCCGAAGCTTTGCCCCGAGCTGCCGGTGAAATGCAGGTGGATCGTGTCGTCAGGAAGCCCGGCGGCACCGTGCTCGCGGGCAACTTCGTTGCCGACAATCGTCCCGACCACACGGTTGATATTCTTCACCGGCACGGAGGCGCGAACTTTCTCTCCCCGCTCGATGGCAGGAAGACAAAGGTCAAGGAGGACGCTGACATCGAGCGACTTCTCCAGTCCATGGTCCTGCTCCATCTGACAATACCTTCCGACCTCGGGTCCGACGGGCGGCTGGTAAAGCATCGCGGAGAGGTCGAGGCCGCTGGCTTTGAAATGCTCGACCGCCTTGCGGGCTTCCAGCTTGTCCGTGCGGCCAACCATTTCGGCCACCGTGCGGAAGCCGAGGCTGGCCATGATCTCGCGAAGTTCCTGGGCGACGAAGCGCATGAAGTTGGCGGCATGCGCTGGATCCCCCGTGAAGTTTTTCCGGAGCTCCGGGTCCTGCGTGGCAATGCCCACCGGACAGGTGTTCTTGTGGCAGACGCGCATCATGATGCAGCCCAGCGTCACAAGCGGCGCCGTGGCAAACCCGAACTCCTCGGCTCCGAGCAGCGCCGCGACCGCGACGTCGCGGCCGGTTTTGAGCTGTCCGTCGGTCTCGACCGCGATCCGGCTGCGCAGGTTGTTCAGCACGAGCGTCTGGTGGGTCTCAGCGAGACCGAGCTCCCAGGGCTTGCCGGCGTGCTTGATTCTCGAAAGCGGGGTGGCCCCGGTTCCGCCATCATACCCGCTGATCAGCACGACGTCCGCGTGCGCCTTTGCCACGCCGGCCGCAATCGTGGCAACGCCGACCTCGG
>JBGSJQ010000011.1:0-13635 GCA_041741775.1 Terrimicrobiaceae bacterium
AGTTTGTTTCGGCGGTCAGCCCAGTATCGGTAAAGCTCGTGCTTGCGCCGGGGAGCGCGGCTTCGAGAAGTGTCCAAGTGCCCGGTTCGCCTGACGGGCTGCGTTCGAGGCGGTGGCTTACAGCGATCGAATCAGGTGCCCAGCTGAGCGTGACGCTGAACGCTGAGGCCGGAGCGGCGGCAAAAGAGGCCGGGGCGGCGGGTGGGGCGACGGGCACGGTCGCTTGCAGGGCTTGGCCGGCGTTGTAGTAGCTGCCGGAGGCGGAGGTAGTGAGCACCACAGCGCGTACTTGGTAATAGAGATCGGTTTGCGGGGCGCTCGTATCGGTATAGGTGAGTGGGGTGATGGGGCTTGTCGTCAGGCGCGTAAACGAACCCAATGGATCGGTGGAGCGATAAACATGGTAACCCACCAGATTCGGGTCGGAGACGGCTTGCCAGGAGAGGTCAATCGCGTCCACGCCAGCACCCGGCGTGCGGGAGACTGAGTCACTGGCCGGGGCGGCGACGGGGTGAAGGCGCAGGGTGGGGTCTCCCATGAGGGCGATGTGGACCATGCGCGGGATGTTGGTGTTGGGATTAAAGTATCCGATATACCAGTTGCCGCTGAAATCATTCGGATTATTGACCGTGCGCAGATAGGCGTCGCCGATGGTTTCGCCGAGGGTCATGCCGTGGATGTTCCAGTCGGGGCGATTGGCCCAGATAGAAACGAGGCTCAGGGAGTCTGTGGTGCCGGCGAGCGGGGCGCGGAGGAAGTTGTCGGTGGGGCTGTCCCAGTCGCCAAAGTAGGAGCCAAAGAGGAGATTGAAGACGGCGAGGTTGTTTTTTGTTTTGAAGTCGCTGGAGGTGCCGACGGTGTTGGCGCTGGTGTAGGTGCCGGAGCCGCTGCCGTAGGCAAAAAGGTATTTGTTGGTTTCGAGGGTGGGGAACCAATTGGCGGAGGCGGTGACGTTGGCGGGTCCGAAGAGCGGGGTGAAGCCACGCCAGGCGACGGAAGCGGGAGCTTCGCCGCCAAGTAAACCGAGGCTGTCGCGAATCAAGCCCCGGCGGGGGACGTCTGCGTAGGCACCGAGGCGGTGGCGGAACTCGTGGTTTTTGCGCAGGTAGTTGCGCAGGAGCTCGGTTTCGTTGGCTCCGGCGGAGAAGCCGGAGAGGTTGGCCATGTCGATGCGGCCGACGGCGATGTTGGCGTCGGAGGGCAGGTTGCTTGGGTCGAATTTGCCGTCGCCGGGGATGTTGTGATTACGAGAGGAGGAGGCCGTGGTGCGGTTGACGGTGGTATCGGTCCAGGTGCCGGTGAGGTCGGCGTAGTAGGTGTCGGCGGGCCAGGCACCGAGGTGGTCGGTGTGTCCGTCAGGGCTGATTTCTCCGGAATAGGGCACGGGAATGCGACCGAGGAGGATGGCGGCTTTTACGTTGGAAGGGGCGGCATTGTAGTGGGTCTGGAGCTTGGTCCGGACCGAGGCGGGGGTGTCGGAGGGGGCTACGGTTTCGGTGAGGACCGTCCACCCGTCGCCCGCGAGGTCACGCTGGAATTGAGCGATCTCAGAAGAGAGGGCTGCCTGCTGGGTGGAGTCGACGACGAGGACAACGGTGCCGCGTTGATCGAGGAGCGGAGCCTCTATTCCGGCGATGGTGTAGCCGCGGGCGTGGTGCGAGGTCTCGGCAAAAACATATTGACGGTAAACCTTGTATTCATAGCGCACGCCGACCTGCACGGTGGTATCCACGAATGACGTGGCGGTGGGTGCGGGGTTGTTGCCGAGATAAACCCAGGTCGAGGAACCGGGGGCACGGCGGAAGATGTTAAAGATTTCCACCGTATAGGGACTTGCTTCCCAGTTTAGCGTGATTTGGGGCGGGGAGGCCTGGGTGGTGGCATGAACCTGCACCGCGCGGACGGCACCGTCTTGGGCAACGGCGGTTCCCGCAAAAAGCAGGAGCACGGCGAGAGGGCCCCGAAATGCCTTGGAGGTCGTGCGGGGTAGGAGGGGGTTCATGATGCGCGCTTTCTCAATGGCTCAGGGGTTGCCTTCGGTCACGCGCAGGCGTAGGAAGCGGCGGGTGTTGTTCGTCATGGGTGCGGCTGCGCGCACGACCAGTTCGGTGGCCGTGTCGGAGATCACCACGGTGTGGCCGGCCCCGCTCTGCCAGGTGACAAGGTCGGTGGAAGTTTCCACGATGAAACTGATATCGGTGCTGGCCGGGTTCTTGGAAACCGTCAGGGTGAGGTGGATATCGGTGCCCACCGTGGTGGTTCCCAACTCCGGCATGGCTGTCGTGCCGGGAGTGAAAGGATCGCCGTCAGCGAGAGCGTATTCGAGCAGGTTGGGGACGCTGTCGCCGTCGGGGTCGGCGTTCCACGCAGAGGAGCCCCATGGGATGGTGACGCCGAAGTGCGTGTCGAGCCAGATCTCGGCGGGCGTCAGACCGGGGGAGGCTTCGTCGTCGATCAGGCGCAGGCTGCGGGTGGCAGTGGTGCCGCCGTAGAGATCGGTGAAACTGGAGGCGACGCGGATTTCGTCGAAGCCGTCGAGGACGCTGTAACCGAAGAGGTCGAGGCGGCTGATGCCGGTGAGAGCTTCTGGCATGGCAACGGTGGCGGAGCCGAGGGCGTTGGCGGGGGAGGCTCCGGCAACGTCGGGGCTGAACCAGGCGTGGATTTGTCGTGCGTTGAAGTCGAACCGCATGACGATGGAGTGGACCTGCGCGGACGGATTGGAGCCGAGGAGTTGCACGTTGGAGCCGGTGCTGGTGATGAGCCGCCAGTGGTTCGTGTTGTTTTCATAGCTTACCGAGGCGGTGATGCCGCCGCCGGTGTTTTCGCGGATGATCATCTGCGTCGCCCAGTTCGTGCTGTTGCGGTGGAGGAGGGTGGAGACCCAGACATCACCGGTGGTGTATTTGGTGGCGAAGAAACGGCGGGCGTCGGTGCCGCCGCTGGAGTTGAGGCGGAGGGCGTGGGTGCCCGGGGTGCCGATGGTTCCGTTTTTGGTGTAGGTGAGCGACGGTTCCACGAGGACGGCGGGGGTGTTGTTGCTATACCAGGAGCCGTTCCAGCCCCAGCCGGTGTTCTGGGTGTTGACGGCGGCATCGACGGGGCCGGTGAAGCTTTCGCCGATGAGGGCGGCGGGAGCAAAGGCGGTGATCGCGGCGGTGTCAGTGGCGTTGATGATGGCGTCGTCGTTGATCGTGACTTGGAACGTCGTGCCCGTCTGGCCGTCAGGGATGGTGATCGAGGCGGGCACGGTGAGGCGGGCGCTTCCGGAGGTGAGGAAGACGATCTGGCTGCCGCTGGTGCCGCTGCGCGTGACGGTTGCCGTGAAGCTGCCATCGGTCTCGGCATAGGTGCTTTCCGGATACGAGAGAGTCAGCGATCCGGGGGCCTGGGTAGCGCCGGTGGCGGTGGCCCAATTACTACTGCCGAGTTCATTGGCCGCGCGGACGCGGTATTGGTAACTTGTGGATGGCGTGAGGCCGACGTCCGTGTGAGAGGCGGCATTGCCCGGCAGGCCGGCGGCGAGTAGCGTCCACGTGCTGCCCCCGTCGGCACTGCGCTCAATGCGATGGGAGGTGGCGGTGGGTGCTGGCGACCATGTGATCGAGAGATCATGGGCGGACAGTGCGGTGACGGTCAGGCTGCCCGGGGCGGGCGGTGGCTGGGGGACGGTGACCGACGCGGTGACCCAGGCGCTCTGGCCTACGGTATTTCCAGCGCGGATACGGTAGTAGTAGTCGCTGCCCTCGGTGGCGGTGACGTCGGTGTGGAAGGTGGCGTCTGGCGGAGTCTGGTGGAGGAGCGTCCAGTTCGAACCATTTGTCGAGCGCTCGATCTCGTAGTATTCCTCGTCCACGGCGACGTCGGTCCAGTCGAGTTCTATGGTGGCGGGGCCGGTGCGCACGGCGGTGAAGTCGGCGGGGGCGAAGGGCACGGCGGGCGGGCCGGACAGGGTGAGGGTGATGGGGCCGGAGGAGGGCACGATAAAGCCCGCGCCCTGGACACCTATGTAGTAGGTGGTGCCGGCGACGGCGTTGAAGGTGGTGCGGGCGCAGCCGGATCGAGCGCGGTTGGTGGCATCGCCGTTGAAGGGGTTACCGGTGTTGTAGGGGAATGTGCTGACGGGGTTGAGGGCAGCGACATCGGAGCCGGTGAAGACAGCCAGCCCGTTGTAGTTTTGGCTGCCCAGGGTATCTACGGAGATGGTGCCGCTGACCGGGGCAGTCCATTTCCACCAGACGGAGCGGGTGTTGACATCGGGCGGGTTGGCCCAGGCCTCGATGAAGGGTTCGCCGGTTTGTTTGGTCGCGCCGAGGTTGGAGCCTTGGGCAGTCCAGCGGGAGCCGACCATCTCGGTGGCGTTGGCGAAGTTGTCGTTGGCCGGGGGCTGATCGAGAATGAAGGAGAGGTTGCCGGGGATATCGGCGTCCACACCGAAGTAGTAGGTGGTGCCGGCGACGGCTGTGAACTGGGCAAGACTCCAAGTCTTATCGCCAGTGTTTACCCCGGCACCGTTTTGATTTTGGGTGACGAGGGTGAGGGCGTTGACCGTGGAGCCAGTGTAAACGCCGACGCCGGTGCGCCGGGCGTGGAAGTCATCGTAGAGGTTGCCGGCCGTGGAGATGATCCAGGTACCGGCGGTGGGAGCGACCCATTTCCACCAGAGGGTGCGGCCGGCGGTGATGCCGCCGTGGTTGGGTTCACCGGTTTCCTTGGTCGCGCCATACGTGGTGGTGAGCGTGCGGTAGCTGGAGCCGGTGATGAGTTCGGCGGTGGCGAAGTCGTCGTTGGCGGGTTTGGGCAGCTTGAAGAAGTTGAGGCGGACGAGGCCGGTGTTGGTTTGGTTGGGGTTACTTAAGGTGTCGATGTTGTCCCCGTTGACGAGGAAGGTGTAGGTGGTGCCGGCGACAGCGGTAAACTCGAGGCGGGAGTTGCGTTGAAAATCGATCCAGGAGTTGCCGTAGCTTTCGGTGGTGCGACTGTCGTTGCGCACGACTTCGGTGAGGGCACCCAGAGCGGAGCCGGTATAGACGCCGAGGCGGGTGTCGAAGCCAAAGATCGTGCGGCCGGGGTAGGCGGGGCTGTCTTCGGTGGCGGGGGTTTCGGAGCCGATTGTATCCAATTGATAAATACCTGAGGAGGGGGCGGTCCAGGTCCACCAGAGGGAGCGGTGGCCGAGGGAGTTGGCGCTGGCACCGAGGGTGGGCTCGTTGGCCTCGCGGACAGCACCATGGTTCTGGATCTCGATGTTGGCAGACTCACCGGTGATGGTGGCGCGACCGGCAAAGAGGTAGTTGTCGGGCACGCGTTGGAAGTGGACGATGTGGCGGCCGCGGGCACCGGCCATGCGCTCCGTTACGATGTAGTAGGTGGTGCCGGCGGTGGTGTCGAAGGCGACCTCGTTGAAGAGATGGGTGGCGGTTTCGACGTTGTTGGCGACGGCGACGAGGTTGGTGAAGTCGGGCGCGGCGGGGTTGGTGGTGCGATAGACGGTGGCACCGCGGGAGCCTTCGGAGAGGGCGGTGCTGAAGACGTAGCGGGCGGAGTCGGGGGCGGTGAATTTCCACCAGAGGGTCTCGTCGGCGGCGAAGCCGGAATGGGCGGGCTCGCCGGGCTCGGCGGTGGTGCCGTAGCTGTGGGAGCGGAGGTTGTAAACGGGCGTGGCCGTATCGAGTGCGAGGGCGTTGGCGAAGTTGTCGTTGGGGGCGACGTGTTCGTCGCGGGGGCGCAGGTCGAGGCGGAAGGGGCCGACGCCGCCGAGGATGCCTTCGGGGGTGAGGCCGGTGACCTGGATGTGGTAGGTCTGGCCGGCGACGGCGTCCCAGAAAAGGAAGGCGTCGCGGCCGATGCCGTTGCCGATGTCTTCCTTCACGTGGGTGAGGGCGTTGACAGTGGAGCCGGTGAAGACGTTAAGGACGACATACCAGCGGTCGGGTTTGTTGAGGCGTTCGCCGTAGATGCCGAAGGTGCCGGAGGAAGGTGCGGTCCATTTATACCAAACAGAGCCGCCGCTGGTGCCCTCGCCAGGCTCGCCGGTGTCGCGGGTGCTGCCGACGTTCGAGCCGACGATGGTGGCGCGGAGGCCTTGGAGTTCGGAGGAGCCGGCGAAGGTGTCGTTGGCGGGGATGGGCACCATGCGAAGGCGCAGCGGGACGTTGTTGAGGGACCAGTCCCAGGCGTCCACGAGGATGCGGTAGGTGGTGCCCTGGGTGGCGTCGAAGGTGACCTGGGCGAAGCGGTTACCCGCGCCGTCGCGGGTGACGAGGGAGAGGGCGTTCACCGCGTTGCCGGTGTAAACGCCGATGAGGCCGGGGAAGAATGAACCAGAGAGGTCGATGGTGGTGCGGCCGGTCTCGGGTGCGGTCCAGTTGAACCAGAGGGACTCGCCGCGACCCTCGCCGGGGTAAGGGATGGGTTCGCCGACCTCGCGGGAGGCGTTGGTGGTGCTGATGACGCGGGTGATGTCGGTGCCGGAGAGAATGGTGGGTTCGGCAAAGTGGTCGTTGACGGGCGGCACGACCAAGACGGCGGCGGTGGAACCGGTGGCACCGGCTTTGCCGTCGAGGGCGAAGTAGTAAGTGGTGCCGGCGATGGCGTTGAATTCGATGCGGCTGGTGGTGCGGCCGATCTCGTCGTCGTTGGCGGCGACGGGGGTAAGCGCGCCGACGGTGGGCGCGGTGGCAGGGCCGGAGTAGGCGGCGGCAACAGTATCGAAGCTGGTGCCGCGGGTGGAAAAGACGACGCGGCCGGTGAGGTTGGACGACCATTTATACCAGATCGAGGCAGTGGCGGTCTGGCCGGCGTGGGCGGGCTCGCCGGGTTCGGGCAGGGCGTTGCGGTTGGTGCCGGACTGGGGGCTGTTGAGGATAAGTGGGATGGCGTTGGCGACGGTGCTGTTGCGCGGCGCGCCGATGACCTCGAGCATGACGAGGCCTTCGGCGGAGGCTTGGCCGGCGACGGCGATGCGATAGGTGACGCCAGCGGTGGCGGTGAAGGAAACGAAGTCGGAGCCTGAACCGACGGAGGAGAGGGAGTTGATGTCGGAACCGGTGAATACCTCGAGGGCCGACGGAATCACGTCGTAGGTGATAGTCGTGGTCTGGAGATTCATCGGGTTGAGCAAGGTCTCGCCGACCGGGATGCGCACGCTGGTGAGGCCACTGGCGGCGGGGGTGAAGCTGAACCAGATGGTGTTGGCTGCGGTGATGCCGTTGATGGTGGGTTGGCCGGGTTCGGCGGTGGCGCCGCGGTTGAAGGTGCGGAGGAGGATGGCGTCGCCGAGAACGACGCGGGCGGAGGCGAAGTCGTCGTTGAGCGGGCGATTGGTCGTGGTGGTGAGAGCGCCGTGAAGGTTGAGACGGCGGCCGTTGGCGATCTTGCCGTCGGCGAGGGAGGCGATGGAGTCGCCGCCGCGGTAGAGACGGTTGATGAGCTGGCCCCAGGTGTCGGAGGGGAATTGGGCGCGGAGCAGGGCGAGCACGCCAGAGACGTGCGGGGTGGCCATGGAGGTGCCGTTGAGAGATTTGTAGCCGGAAAGGTTTTCAAAATCCGCCGATAAGATGTCCGATCCAGGCGCGCCGATGTCCACGGAGCCCTGGCCAAAGCAGGAGAAACTGGAGAGGGCGTCGGTGCGAGTCGTGGAGGCGACCGTGACGATGTTATCCACTGAGAGGGAGGCGGGGTAAACGGGGGCGAGGTCGTTGTCGGTAGCAGAGTTGCCGGCGGCGACGACGAAGATGACGCCGGCGTCGCGCGCGGCCTCGATGGAGTCGAGCAGGGCTTGGGAGAAGCCGCCGCCGCCCCAGGAGTTGCTTAGGATGTCGGCTCCGTGATCTACACCGTAATCGATGCAGGTGATGGCATCGGAGACGGCACCGCCGCCGGAAGCGGAGAGGAATTTGAGACCCATGAGCTTCACGTTCCAGGCGACGCCGGTGATGCCGACACCGTTGTTGCCGGCCGCCCCGATGGTGCCGGCGACGTGGGAGCCGTGGCCCTGGTCGTCGTCGGGGTTGCCGTTGAGTTGGATGGCGTTGATGCCGTGAAGGTCGTCGATGAAGCCGTTGGCGTCGGGATCGGCGCCGTCGGCGGTTTCGGCGGGGTTGACCCAGAGATTGGGGGCGAGGTCCTGGTGAGTGAGCTTGATGCCGGTGTCGACGATGCCGACGACGACGTCGGGTGCCTGGTTGCGGATGGCCCAGCCCTCGGGCGCGTCGATATCGGCGTCGGCGGTGCCGTCGTTTTGCCCGGTGTTGTGCAGGCCCCAGAGGGAGCCGTCGAGGTAGCGGGTGTCGTTGGGGGTAGAGGCGATGCGCACGATGTAGTCGGGCTCAGCGTAGCGGAAGGCGGGAGTCTCTCTCAGCTTGGCAAGTGCTTCTGGAAGGGAATCCAGTGCTAAGGGGTTGGTTAGGTTGATTCTCCACAATCCCCGATTGGAGACTCGCGCGCCGCGACTCAATCCCAAAGCAGCAAGCGTGGTGTCCACTGCCGCCATATCGTCAGTTTGCGCCAACTGAACAAGGACGTGATCTGCAACCATTCCACTTTCCTGCTGGACCGACTCCGAGCCATCGGAAGCAATGGAAACAAACTGTTCCAAGCGAATGCGATAGGGCAAATCCTGTGGCTGGATGACGATAACACGGCGCTGAAATCCAGGGGCGATTGTTGGAGTGCTGGCATGAGCCAGCACCACGGCTTGGGGCCAGTCTCGATCGATCTTTGCAGCGGTGGAGGAAGCAAGGCCGGCGGGTCCGGATTGCTGTGGCTGGAGTGGAAGGGTTGTGAGCGTCTGAACAATGGCCGGCGTGAGCGAGGAGTTCGCATTTGCAATACTCGATGTGGTATTGGTAGCTGCCAGTGCCCGACTGGCCAATCTTTGCTGCCCGGCAGAAGCGGCGGAGGAGTAGGAGGCTTGTGTCGCCTTCGTTGAGGGCTCATTTTTGCTCTGCGGCGCTTCTGGTTTTTCTGATGCACTCTGCGTCAGCAACCAAGTCGCTACAAAAAACACAAGAACGCAGGCAAGCGCCCAGACGCAGCGTTTCAACCAAATGGGGGGAATACTCATGGATCGTGGGGAACGATAACTTCAAGGAGCAGGTTTCGGTAAGTTCGATTTTCTGATAACGTATCAGATCGTTGTTGTTTTTTTCTGGTCGTGACGGCGAGGGGATGGGCTGCAAGCCAAGAACCAAACGCAGATGTTCCTGATTGCTCTCGTTCATCAATGAGAACGACGGCGCAGGGGTCTTCGGTAAAGAAAGGCTGGTAATTGCAGGACGAAGGAGCCTCATTCAGACTTGGCGATGGCCGCGGGCAACTTGGCCATCGCGTCGGCCAATGCTTGCTTTGAAAGATGAGTGTAAGTGTCGTTGATGTCGTCGGACTTGTGACCCACCAACTGCTTTCGAATTTCCTGGGAAACCCCGGCGTTTGCCAAATTGGAATTGAAGGTGTGACGCAAGCTGTGGAAACCGAGCTTTCGGAATTGGCGGCCCGAGCCTTCCTTCGCTCGTCCTTTGGGAACGTCAATGCCTGCCTGAATCATCAAGTCCTGGAATGTCTCGGAGAGACCTGTTTTTCCGGAGGTTGTTCTGGCACACAAACTCGGGAATATTGGCTGATCCTTTTTCCAGGTTTCAGGCAGCGACAGGATGTATTCTCTCACTTCAGTATGCATCGGGCAGATGATTTCCCTGGGATTCGAACCGCGGCGTAATTTGTTCGGAGTGTATTTTATCCAAAGTGATTCGGCGTCAAACTGGCCGCGAGTCATTTTTGCGCAAACGGAAATGCGAGGGCCGACGTAGTAGCCAATGAGAATCATCCCTCTCCATTCCTTATCGGGCAGATCCAGCAATTTCAGAATTTGGTCGTCATTGAAGCAATGCCTGGTCTCTCCATCCGCGGGCAGCGACTTCACTCCGTCCGCAGGGTTGTGTGGAATCAATTGCTGCCTCTTGGCAACATTCAAAGCGATGCGGATGGTATTCACCGCCAAATTGGATGTCTTGTTGGTGAGACCCTTTTCTACCTCGCGATCGCGAAACGAAAGGATATCGCGAGCATTGATGTGTCTCAGGTCAAGGTTCGCTTTGGAGCCGAGACTGGCGATGAACGTATCGATGGTTCGGTCATAGCGAAGGAACGTCCCTCCGGCATTTTTATTCCTGACCACATTCCTCCATTGTTCGAAGAACTCCTTCGCCGTAGCCAATTCCAGGGGTTGCCCGGCTCCCACCTCATACAGTTCAGCAACCACTTTTCTGGCTTGCGATTCGGTCAGCAATCCGGCTTTTGCCTGCGTTGCAATTTTTTCAAATTTCATGGCAACCTCGATGGCTTTTTTTCGATCCCGCTGCTTTGTCGTTTTTACGCAGGGGCGTCCATCCGCGCCGCTGAATTTTGCAAACCAAAATGGAGATCGTTTGCTGGAGTGCCTATGGATGCTGGCCATGCCAGAAGCCTACCACGCAGAAGGCAAAAGTGCTACCGTTTGAGGGTGTTCTTGATATTTCCGCATGTTGATAACGAACGACTTACATAATAATAAAGGGGATTCATCGAATCGCGAGTTCGAGTCTCGTCACCCGCTCTCCCCATTGATTATCAATGTGCATGACGAAGCATAGGAACGCACTTCGTTTGACGCAAACTATCGCAAAAAATCGGTGGAGCTCGGTATAAAGGAGCCGGATGATGCGGGCCAGGGAGCCTTGAAATGATTGCGCATCGAACGGGAGCCGATCTCCACGGACACGCTGGAGAATGAAATCGACAAATTCGCGGCCTACTCCCCCGAGGGGAAAAACTTTGGGGGGGACTGATCGACAGGTTCGGCGGTGGCAGCCTGCTCGGATTGGAGGGCCTTTTTTTCCGCCAGCTTTTCGGCGTAGCCGGGAACCGTTTGCGAGGCGGCGTGGCGTTCGCAGCCGGTCTGCGATAGGACCAGTGCGAGCACGGCGGCGAGGGAGAACTGTAGGACGTTCATTCGACGATTTCCAGAGAGGCGGACTCGCCGCGTTTGGCGGCCGCCGCCTGGAGCAGGGTTCGGAGCGCTTGGATTGTGTGGCCACCTTTTCCGATCACCTTCGGGATGTCGGTTTGGCGCATGGCCACATGGAAGGTCACCCGCCCGGAGGACTCGGTCTTCGTAAAGACCACCTCATCGGGGAATTCGACAAGCGAGCAGATCACATATCGCAGGAACTCTTCCATTGCGAAGGACTTCAGGCCGCGATCTTTTTGCGGGCCTTGTTGATGATGTTGCCAACGGTCTGGGACGGACGGGCTCCGACTCCGACCCAGTATTCGGCACGGTCGAGCTGGATCGAGAAATTCTCTCCCTCTTTTTTCGGGTCATAGTTCCCGATGATTTCGATGAATTTCCCGTCGCGGGCGCGGCGCTGGTCGGCGACGACGATCTTGTAATACGGGCTGTTTTTGGTGCCTTCGCGGCGGAGTCGGATTGCTACGGCCATGGAATAAAGTTTTTGGTTATCAGTTTTCGGTTGTCAGTTTTTTTGGCGGGAGCCTCTTCAGTTGCCAAATCCCCCGGGGATCGGCAAGTTGAAGTTTTTCCCGGCACGGGACATGAGTTTTTTCATCTGCCCGGCCTTTTTCATCATCTTGCGCATCTGGGTGAAGCGCAGGAGGAGGTTGTTGACCTCAGTGACGGTGGTGCCGCTGCCCCGGGCGACCCGCTGGCGGCGCCGCGCGTTCAGAATATCCGGCCGCGCACGCTCCTGCGGCGTCATGGAAAGCACGATCGCCTCCACCCGCTTCAGTTGCTTCTCGTCAATCGAGGAATCTTTCATCTTATCCATTCCTGGGATCATGCCAAGGATATTTTCGAGGGGGCCCATGCGTTTGAGCATTTTGAACTGTTGGAGGAAGTCCTCGAGGTCGAAGCTGGCGGTGCGGAGTTTCTGCTCCATGCGGCGGGCATCGTCCTCCGTGATGGCCTCGGCTGCCTTTTCGACGAGGGAGACGACGTCGCCCATGCCGAGGATGCGGCCGGCGAGGCGGTCGGGGTGGAAGGGTTCGAACTGGTCGAGTTTTTCCCCGACGCCGGCGAATTTGATGGGTTGGCCGGTGACGGCGCGGAGCGAAAGGGCGGCACCTCCGCGGGCGTCGCCGTCGAGTTTGGTGAGGATGAGGCCGGTGAGCCCGAGCGCCTCATGGAAGTGTTCGGCAACGCTGACCGCCTGTTGTCCGGTGGCGGCGTCGCAGACGAGGAGGACTTCGCTGGGTTGGAGGAGGTCACGCAGGCGGCGGAGTTCCTGGACCAGTGGCTCATCGATCTCCTGGCGGCCGGCGGTGTCGAAGATCTGGACGTTTCCTCCGGCGGTCTCGCACCATTCCAGCGCCTTTTTGGCGGAGCGCAGGACATCGGTTTCGCCGGGTTCGGGGCGGAAGACCGGGACGCCGGCCTGTTCGCCGAGGACGGCGAGTTGGTCGATGGCGGCGGGCCGGTAGAGGTCGGAGGCGATGAGGAGGGGGGATTTGCCCTGGGATTTGAGCCAGCGGGCGAGCTTGGCCGAGGAGGTGGTTTTTCCGGCACCGTTGAGGCCGACGACCAGAATACGGGCGGGCTTGTCGAGGCTCAGCGGGGAGGCGTCGCCGCCGAGCAGTGCGCAGAGTTCCTCATGGAAAATTTTAACGATCTGCTGTCCGGGAGTGACGCTGCGCAGGACATCCTCGCCGAGGGCCTTTTCGCGGACTTTGGCGATGAAGTCCTTGGCCACCTGGTAGTGGACATCGGCGTCGAGCAGGGCCATACGCACCTCGCGCATGGCGTCTGTCACATTCGTCTCGCTGATCTTGCCGTGGCCGCGAAGATCCTTGAAGACGTCCTGAAGTTTGTCTGAAAGCCGGCTGAACATGTGGGGGAGAAGCTATCCGGCCGGATGCGGATGGAAAGGGATTTTCAAGGCGCTTTTTTGACTTTCCGGTTCGGCTTGGTGAGGACGTCGATTTTCTTGAGGACCTCGACACGCACGGGGACCACACCGGATTTAATCATGTCGATTTTTTCGGCGGCCGCCTTGCTGAGGTCGATGATACGGCCGCGAATGTAGGGGCCCCGGTCGTTGATCCGGACGATGACCGACTTATTGTTCTTGAGGTTGACGACCCGCACCACGCTGTGCATCGGGAGGGATTTGTGGGCGGCGGTGAGGCGGCGGGGGTTGAAGCGTTCTCCGCTCGCTGTGGGCTGTGGCTCCCAGTAGTAGGAGGCCTTGCCGTGCAGGGTGTTGATCGGCTTGGGCTGGTAGAGGGAGGGGAGCTGTTCGGTGTCTCCTGCCTGGGCCGAGGGGGCCGGGTCGGTCACAAGTTGTCGCGGCGCAGCGCAGCCGGCTAGAAAAATGGCCGTCGCCAAGAGTGCGGAAATTCCGGGGAGTGATCGCATGCGGTGGCTGTGGTTGATAGACGCCCTGGCGGGAGAGGGAAAGAAAAACATCCTTTGCGGACGAGATCGCCACGGAGAGCACCATGAGTAGTGAGCACTTGAGGGTGACGAACCGCGTCGAGGCGAGCACGAACGGATCGTTCCATCGCGCGCACGGCAGTTCCCGCGTCGCCTTGGAGATCGGGCTGGGCGGGGGCGGTTGTTACGGGATGGCCCGCCAGAGG
>JBGSJQ010000012.1:0-45322 GCA_041741775.1 Terrimicrobiaceae bacterium
CGCCGCTCGCGCGCCGGGGCGCTCCTGGCCACGCTGTCCTACTTCGCTCTCGCCGCGTTCGTCATCGCTCTGGCCCGCCCGCAGCTCGGCCGCGAAATCACGCGCGTCCAAGCCAGCGGAGTGGACATCATGCTCGTCCTGGACGTCTCCCGCTCGATGCTCGCAGAGGATTTTTCCATCGGATCCAGCCGGGCGAATCGCCTCGAAGTCACCAAAAAAGTCACCGAGCAATTCATCCGCAAGCGCCCGAATGACCGGATCGGTATCATCGCGTTCGCCGGCCGCCCCTATCTGGTGAGCCCGCTCACACTCGACCATGACTGGCTGATTCAGAACCTTGATCGTATCCAGATCGGGCTCGTCGAGGACGGCACCGCCATCGGCTCGGCGATCGCCTCGGCCACGAACCGCCTCAAAGACAAGGATGCCAAAACGAAGCTCATTGTCCTGCTCACCGACGGCGACAACAACGCCGGCAAGGTCATGCCTCTCACCGCTGCCGAAGCCGCCAAGGCGCTGGGCGTGCGCATCTACACCATCGGCGCCGGCACCCAGGGCGAGGCCCCGTTCCCCTTCACTGACCCCTTTGGCCGCACGGTCTATCGCAACGTCCAGGTCGATTTCAAGGAGGACACGATCCGCCAGATCGCCGAGATCACGAACGGCACCGCCTTCCGCGCCACCGACACCCGCTCGCTCGAAAAAATCTTCGGCGAAATTGACAAGCTCGAAAAATCCAAAGTCGAGGTCGAGCGCATCGCTCAATACCGCGACCTGTTCCCCTGGTTCGTTGGAGCCGGCCTCGCCCTCCTCACCCTCGAAATCCTGCTTTCCCAAACCTTATGGAGACGCTTGCCCTGACATTCGGTTCCCCACTCTGGCTTTGGGCGCTGGCTCTTGTCCCCGCCCTCGCCGGCCTCTACCTCTGGTCACACCTCCGGAGCCGCTCGCTCGTGGGGAAAATTGTCGCGCCCCGCCTGCGCGAATCCCTCGCCGGCTCGGTCAGCACGGTCCGCCGCTCGCTCCGCGCGGGCCTCGTCCTCGTTGCCATGGCTGCCGCCATCATCGCCATGGCCCAGCCGCGCTACGGATTCATCGAGCGCGAAATCAAACAGAAGGGCCGGGACATCATCGTCGCCGTGGATACCTCACGCAGCATGCTGGCCACGGATATTTCCCCGACCCGCCTCGCCCGCGCCAAGCTCCTCACCCAGGATCTCGTCCGCCTCCTGAAGGGCGACCGCGTCGGCCTCGTCGCTTTCGCCGGCTCCGCCTTCCTCCAGGCCCCCCTCACCCTGGACTACTCGGCGGTTCTCAATGCGCTCGACGAACTCGACACAAGCGTCATCCCCAAGGGCGGCACCAACCTCGCCGCCGCCATCGCCACCGCCGAGCAGGCATTCGGAAAAGCTGAAGGCCAAACCCGCGCGCTCGTCATCCTCACGGATGGCGAAGAGCTCGATGCCGATGGACTCGCCGCTGCTAAAACCGCCGCCGAGGCCGGTATCCGCATCTTCACCGTCGGCATCGGATCGGCGGATGGCTCGCTCATCCCCTACCGCTCGGACGACGGACGTCAGGATTTCGTCCGCGATGCCTCGGGGAAACCCGTTCAGTCCCGCCTCGATGAATCCCGCCTCCGCGAGCTGGCCAAGGAAACCGGCGGATTCTACGTCCCCATCGGCCCCGATGCCGCACGCGAGATTTTTCAGAAAGGAATCGAGCCCATGGACCTCGCCGAAACCGGCGTGTTTGCGGCCCGCCAGCCCCTCGAGCGCTACCAGTGGCCGCTCGGTTTCGCGGTCGCCTTCCTTATGCTCTGGCTCCTCCTCGGCGAACGCCGCCGCGTGCCGGTCCGCCTCGCCGCCCTCCTTCTCGCCCTCGCCCCTCTCGCTTCCCAGGCAGCTGACTCCGGCCTCACCAACTACCAATCGGGCAACTACGAGGCCGCCAAGTCTGCTTTCGAGACCAACCTGAAAGCTTCTCCGGATTCGCATGAGTCCCAATTCAATGCTGGCGCTGCCGCCTACAAACTCGGTGACTTCGAACAGGCCATTGCCCACTTCACCAGCTCCCTCCTCTCCGAAAAACCTCAACTCCGCGAGGACTCCGCCTACAACCTCGGCAATGCCCTCGTCCGCCGCGGTGAGGCCGCCAAGGAAAATGATGCCAAAAAGGCCGATTGGAAAAATGCCATCGAGCAATACTCCGAAGCCCTCACCCTGAACCCGAAAAACAAGGCCGCCGAAGAAAATCGCGAGATCGTCAAAAAACTCCTCGAAGACCTCGAAAAACAGGAGCAGCAAAAGAAGGACGATCAGAAAAAAGACGACAAAAACAAGGATCAGAAGGACGATCAAAAGCAGGACAAAAACAAAGACCAGCAAGACAAAAACGACCAAAAGCAGGACCAGCAAAAGGATCAGCAGGACAAACAGGATCAAAAAGATCAGCAGGATCAGAAAGACCAGCAAAAGGACCAACAGGGCGACAAGGGCGACGAAAAGAAAAACCCGCAGGATCAGCAGGGCGATAAGGACAAACAGGATCAAAAAGACCAGCAGAACGACCAGCAGGACAAGGGCGATCAGCAGAAGGATCAGAAAAAAGACCAGCAGGACGGCCAGTCCGGCGACCAGAAAAAGGACGAGTCTGCCGGATCCCAGCCCACTCCGAAACCCACCCCCCAGCCGACCCCCGGCGAGAAGAAGGAGGGCGACGTGAAGGCCAATGCCGGCAGCGATCAGAAGAAAGAGGAGCAGGCTGCCCAGCAGGCCGCTCAAGCCGCAGCGGCTGCGGAGGAGCAGGAAAAAGACGGTCAGATGAGTGCCGCCCAGGCCCGCGCCCTTCTCAAGTCCTTGAATTCCGAGGAAGAAAAAGTGAATCTCATGCAGCAGCCCTACACCGAGGAGACGCTGCGCGACTGGTGATCCTATGAAATACTGCCTGGCATTCCTGACGCTTGCTTTCCTGACCGCCTCCACGCTGTCGGCTCAGGAGATCGTGGCCGGCCTCTCCAGCAACAGCGCCGCCGTGGGGGAACCCGTCCAGCTTGTTGTGACGGTTCGCGGAGCCCGCGGGGCGGATGTGCCGGACAACCTCTCTGTCAACGGACTGCGCATCAACCTCGCCGGACGCTCCACGCAGTTCGAGATGCGGAATTTCAAGATGAGCTCAACGCTCACCTACACGTATATCGTGGTGCCACAGGTCGAAGGCGACTTCACGATCCCGTCGTTCGACGTGACGATTGAGGGGAAAACCTACCGCACCCAGGCGATGCGCCTGTCCGTCTCGGGCAGCGCGCGGGCCCCGCAGATGCCATCGCTGCCCCAGTATCAGGTGCCTTCGGGCCCTCCGGGCGGATCCATGCCCCCGCCGTCGTCGAACGACAACGCCCGCCCCTACTTCGCGGAAATGATCCTTTCCAAGAAGACCGCCTACGTCGGCGAGGTCGTCCCGGTTGAGCTCCGCTTTTACTTCCACTCCAGGATCGGCGGTCAGGTCGGGGAGCGCCCGAACTTCAGCGGCGAGGGATTCACGGTCCAGAAGTTTTCCAATGCGGTGAAGCGCGAGCAGGTTGTGGATGATACAAGCTACGTCGTCTTCACCTTCCAAAGCGCCATCACGGCCGTCAAGTCGGGGACGCTCGAAATCCCGGCCGCCAGCCTCGAGGCGCGACTGAACCTGCCCGGCAACCGCCCCCAGGGGTTCGACGACTTTTTCAGCAACCTCCCGATCCCTCAGGGCATGTTCAATGAAACCCAGGAGGTCACGATCGAGACGAAAGCCCAGTCGCTGGAGGTGCTTCCGCTGCCAAAAGAGGGCCGTCCGGACGACTTCGGCGGAGCGGTCGGAAAGTTCACCATGGATGCCTCGGTCTCCCCGAAAAAAGCCGAAGCCGGTGAGCCGGTCACCCTCACCGCCAAGATCGCCGGTCGCGGAAATTTCGATGGCATGAGTGCGCCCACCCTCACCAATGACGAGGGCTGGCGCTCGTATCCTCCCACAGATCAATTCCAGGCCAACGACGCTATCAATTTCACCGGGGAGAAAAAATTCGATTTTGCGCTGGTTGCCCGCGAGGACCAGTCGGCGACGCCGGGGATCCGGTTCTCGTATTTCGATCCCTCCAGCGGCAAATACGAGACGCTCGTTCAGGCCCCGTTGCCGGTCACGGCAAAAGCCGGCTCTTCGGCCGCCGGAGCTCCCGCCCCGGGCCCGGCCCCCTCCCAACCGCAGGCTGGAACAACTCCGCCCCCGGTCAACCCTGCCGCCACCCCGGATATCGCCATCATGGCAGGCGGCTCGTCCAGCTGGCAGTCCCTGTTCTTCCGCAAGGAATTCCTCATCGCCAATGCCTGCCTCGCCCTGGCCTGGCTCGCCCTTGTCATCGGGTTCTCCCTGCGGAATTTCTCGCACTCCGCCTCAGGCCAGCGCCTCGCCCGCCGCCGACAGGCCCGCTCCGCCCTTGCCGACCTCCGCTCTGCCTCCCCGGAGACCTTCTACGCCGAGGTCTCCCGCTTCCTCGCCCTCCGACTCAACGTCCCAGAAGACTCCGTCACGGAAAAAATCACGATGTCAGATCTCCCGGACCCCGTGCGGGCCGGGGTCCTGGCCCTCCTCGAGAAGCATGCCGAAGCAAAGTTTGCCGCCGGGGCAGCCGTGCCTCCTTCGGCCGACGAACGCCAGGAGGCCCTCGCCCAACTCCAACAACTCGACGCTGCCTGCCATGAGAAATAGCCTCCTCCTCTTCCTCTGCGCCGCCTGCTTCGCCCTCCCGCTGCGGGCGGATGTTCTCGCCGACGCGCTGGTGCGCTACGCCGATGGCGAGTTCGCCCAGGCGGCCAAGCTCTTCGAGCAGGCCTTGGAATTTTCCGCGCCCCGGGCCGCTGTGTTTTTTGAGCTCGGCCGCAGCCAGCGCCAGAACGGACAGGACGCGGCCGCCGCGCTGAGCTTCCGCCGTGCTCTCATCCTCGACCCCCGGTTCGCCCCCGCCCGGGCCGCTCTGGAGGATACCAATGCCGACCTCGCCATCCCCCGCACCCCACCGGGCTGGAAACAACGTGTCCTCGATCACGTCTCGCTCGATGCCCTCGTTCTCGCCGGCACCGTCCTCCTCTGGATCGGGGCTTTCCTGCTCGCCATCCTTGTCTTTCGAAGAGCCCCCGCCCGCCGCCTTCCCCTCGCTTTCGCCATCCTCTGCCTCGCCTTTGGCTGCGCCAGCCTCGCGCTCTCCTGGATCTGCGACCCCCGCATCTCCCAGCGCACCGATGCCATTGTCCTTACCACCGGCGGCACGAACCTGCTCAGCGCTCCGGCGGACCAGTCGGAAAAAGTCGCCCGTATCCCTGAAGGCGGTCTTGTCAAAATCCTCAGCCAGCGCGGCCGCTGGTTCTACGGCCAGACTCCTGCCGGCCAGCGCGGATGGTTACTCACGCAGGGGATCGTTCCCGTCATTCCCCCGGCCTGACCCCATGCCGCGCCCTTTCGATGCCCGGCTGCCGCGGTCTTCCTCCCGAGTTTTATATTCCTGCCTTCTCTCCTTCTGCATCGCTGCTCCCGGGCTTGTTCCGGCCGTCCGCGCCGCCCCCTGGCAGGCAACCCTCACATCGGATTCGCCAAACCCAACGCCGACGGTCCGCCCATTTGAAGCCGAATACCGCATCGGCTGGACCGACATCGAGGCCGCCCGCGCCCGCATCAAAATCTTCCGCGACCCCGACAGGCTTCGCCTCGAAGGGGCTGGCGAAACCACCGGACTCGCCCGCGTCCTCTACCAGCTCGACGCCACCATGGACAGCACGACCACCCTCCCCGGTCTGCAAACCATCTACACCACCCAGAAGGAACAATACGCCGGACGTTCCATCCTCACCCAGATCGTTGCCCGCCCGGACGGGATCTGGCGGCTCCGGGAAAACTTTCCGCCGGGCGAGAACCCCGCACGCTGGAAACGCATCAAGCTCAGCCCGCTCCGCGACCTCTTCAGCGGAATGCTCTTCATCCGTAGCCAAAAACTCGCCCCCGGAGAGACCGTCTCAACCGTGATCTTCCCAGGCGACGCCCCCTTCCTCGTAACCATCAAATCCCTCGAACCTGAGACCCTTAACGTGGCCGGCTCGCCGCGCGAGGCGCTCAAGCTCGATCTCGAAATCCAGCGGATTAACCTCAAAAAGGACCTTCGCCTCGAGCCTCACGGCAAATTCCGCAACGGCACGGTCTGGCTCTCAAATGACAACGACCGGATCCCACTCCGTGCCGAATTGCAAATCTTCATCGGATATGTCTTTGCGGAATTGGAATCGATCAGATTTAATTCCCCCTAAGCACGGCCTGGGCGACCCGGCCTGCGCACCTACTGGCGTTCCAGCAAACATGCCTCACCGGCATGCCAGGAACGCCCCACCGCGCAGGCAGCGCTGAGGCCCCCATTCCGACCCGACGACCACGAAATGCACCGCAGCCCGCTCGCCGTTCTTAGCGATATCCACTCGAACCTCCACGCCCTCGACGCCGTTTGCGCCGACATCGACCGCCTCGGCGTCGAAAATGTCGTGTGTCTCGGCGACATCAGCGGCTACGCCGCCTTCCCGGATGAATGCATCTCGCGCGTGCGGGAACGCGGATGGCATACCGTCCTTGGCAATCACGATGCTGCGGTCGGCAACCCCCAGGCCCTCGAGGAAATGAACGACACCGCCGGAGCCGGCATCCGCTGGTCAGAGGAAAACGTCTCGCCAGGCAACCGCTCCTGGCTCTCCTCGCTCCCCACCCGGTTTTCCCGCACCCACGAAATCTTCACCCACGCCTCGCTTTTCGCCCCGAGCGAATGGCACTACATCATGGATATTGAGTCGGCCCTCCTCCATTTCCTGCGCCAGCGCATCCCCCTCTGCTTTGTCGGACACACCCACCGCCCGATGATCCTCAGCTGGCAGCGTTCGGCAGGGCTGGAAGCCTATGTGCCCGGCTCCGGACTCATCCCCCTGCCCTCTCGAGGAAAGTCCACTGTCAATGTCGGCTCCGTCGGCCAGCCCCGTGATGGCGACCCCCGCGCCTGCTACGTGCTCTACCACCAGAAAACCCACGAAGTCGAATTCCGCCGCGTCGAATACGACATCAAGGCCGCCCAAAAGGCCATCCGTGATGCAGGCCTCCCCTCCTTTACCGCCCGCCGCCTCGCCAGAGGCACCTGAGTCGGGTGGGAGGGAGGGTTGAGCGTTGAGGGCGTTCCTGCCGAATGGAACTCGTTGAATCCATCAACCACCCGCTCCGCTTCCCGACTGGGTCTCCAACGCGAAGCCATCCGCCCGCGCACGAGCCTATGCCGCAGCGTTCGACACCCGCTCCACGCGGACATCCCGAGCCAGTTCCCGGCCGATCGCAATCCGCGAACCCATCAGCAGGCACAGGCAATTCCTGCCGTCAGAGACCTTGCAGATCTCCGCCGTCTCGCAAAATCCCATCTCCCGAAGCCTCGCCGTCGCCGCACAATCCTCGCCGACCGCCGTGATTCGCAGGCGCTCGCCACATCGTGCAGAAGATAGGTTTACTTTGGCTTCTGAGCTCATCCTGCGCTCACCATACACCAAAATTTCCGCATGTTGAGAAGAATTCTCAGTAAAAATCGGAAAAATGCGATGTGGGCAGATGCTTGTTCTTAGGTTTTTGCGACCGCAAAATCGACCTGCTGCTTGAACATGTCCACCCTGGCGACGACGACCTCGATTTCATCGCCGACCCGGTAGACCTTCTTCGAGCTGCGGCCGACGAGGCGCCCCTTGGCAAGGTCCGCCACGTAAAAATCCCCGGCCAGCGAGGAGATATGAACGAGCCCGCTGAGAAGGAATTCCGGCAGCTCGACAAACATCCCAAAATTGCGCACGTCCATCACGATCGCCCGGAACGATTGCCCGGTCCGCTTGGCCACCTGGATCTGGAAATACTCCAGCTTCTTGAGGCGCACCGATTCGCGTTCGGCATCCGAGGCCGTGCGCTCGGTGGTGGAGATGTGGTCGCAGATGGCCGTGAGCGCCTTGGAATCCGGTCCGGATTTGGTGAGGCCAAGGAGGCGTTCGAGAGCGCGGTGGACAAGCAGGTCGCTGTAGCGCCGGATCGGGCTCGTGAAGTGGGTATAATCCGCTTTAGCCAGCCCATAATGCCCGATCGGTTCCGGCGAGTAGCGGGCGCGCTTGAGGCTTTTGAGCAGTGCGACCTTAACCGCCGATTCGTGCGGCTGCCCGCGCAGGCCGGCGAGCAGCTTTTTGAGCTCCTCGCGGTTCGTGAGATCACCGGCGCGGACCCCCTGCGAGGCCGCAAACTCGCGGAACTCGATGAGCTTGTCGGGATCCGGCTTTTCATGGATGCGGTAGACAGCCGGCTGGCGGCGAACCTTGAGCTCGCGCCCGACCAGCTCGTTGGCCAGCAGCATCATCTCCTCGATCAACTGGTGCGAAATGTCGTTCTCCACCCGCTCCAGACGCACCGGCTTTCCGTCGGCGTCCAGCCACACTTTCAGCTCAGGAAAATCCAGGTCCAGCGACCCGGCTGCAAACCGCTTTTTTCTCAAGAGTGAGGCAACCTCCCAGGCGGTATGAACGCTTTCCGCCAGCGTGTCGCCGCGTGCGGGTAGATTCAAAATCTCGAAGGCCTGCTTGTAGGTCAGGCGCACGGCGCTGCGGATGACGGTCTTCGCGAACCGTGCTCCGTGCACGTTTCCGTCGCGGCCGATCGTCGCAAAGACAGAGAACGCCATCCGGTCCACGCCGGGCTTCAGGCTGCAAATCCCGTTGCTCAGCGCCTCGGGCAGCATGGGGATCACCCGGTCGGCCAGATAGATGCTGTTCCCGCGCACCTGCGCCTCCTTGTCCAGCTCGGATCGCGGGCGCACGTAGTGCGAGACGTCCGCAATGTGGATCCCCAGGTTCCACCCGTTCGCCGTTTGCTCCACATCGATCGCATCGTCGAAGTCCTTGGCGTCATCCGGATCGATCGTAAAAATAAACCGCCCGCGCAGGTCCTCGCGCTTCGCTGCGTCCTGCGAATCCACTTCGGGCAAAACTTGCGACGCTTCGCTCAGGACCGCCGGCGGAAATTCGACGGGAAGCCGGTGCTTTCGGATGATCGAGAGCATGTCCACTCCCGGTTTGCCGACCGGCCCGAGCACCTCGATGAGATGGCCTTCGGGGTTGACGTGGCGAGTGGGCCAGGAATCCAGGTGGGCAACCACCTTGTCGCCGATCTTCGCCCCGAACTCCGCCGCAGGCGGCTGCAGGTAAAGGTTGTGAACGAACCGCGGATCGTCGGCCACCAGATAGAAAAATTTGTCCGACTTCTGAAGCGTTCCCACGATCGTTTCGTTTGATCGCTTCAGGATCCGGATCACCCGCCCCTCCCGCCGCGCGCCCGCTCCCGAACGCCACGCGGGGGCCTGTCCGGTGGACACGCGCGCCACAACCAGATCCCCGTGCATGGCCGTATCCGTGTTTTCCGCGCTGATGTAGAGATCTGGCCCGCCCGCCGTCTCGTTGAGCACATGCGCTGCGCCGCTGGCATGAAATTGCATCACGCCGGTAAAAAGATCCGCCTCCTTCGGCAGGATGTAGCGGTCCTTGCGGATCCGCACGACCTCACCGGTGAGCTCCATATCCCGCAGCACCCCGAGCAGCTTCGCCCGATGCCCTGGATCCAGTCGCAACGCCTGCGTGAGCTCTGCTTTATCCAGTGGCTGCTTCGCCAGCAGCTTCAAAATATCCTGCTTGAGCCCGGATGCCGGCGCACGTCCTGCGCCAACCTCGTCCTTCCTGCGCGGAGGGGCCGCTACCCTGGGCTTGCCGGCCTGCGCTTGGCGCTTTCCCCGACGGCCCTGCGATGGCTGACCACCCGGCCGACGGTCGTCACCCTTGGAGACGCCCGCAGATCCAGCCTGCTGGCTGCCCTCCGGCTTCCGCTCCCCGTCCCTCGCTTTCGATCTCCGCCGCCGGCTCTGCCCTTGCCCATTTCCGGAACCCGACTTTGCAGACTGCCCCCCGTTTTCTTTCCTGCCCTGAGGGCGCTGTTTGTTCACAGCAACACCCTTCGTCTCTCACAGGCTTCTTGGCAAGCCATCAAATCGACAACCCAATAGAATCGACCGAAATCTGGAATCCGGCGAATCCCTTTCCTGCTCAGCCCGAACTGAAGATTTGCAATTCGGGAGTTTTGTCTTGTCAAAAAGGGGGGGCTGTGAGATTCTCCACCCCTTACACAAAAACAGATCAAAACATGGCAAAGGCAGCAATAGCAGAGGTCGATACCCTTCGACTCCACGAAAAAGACACCGGCAGTGCAGACGTTCAGGTCGCGCTTCTCACGAAGCGGATCAACGAGCTCACCGAGCATCTCAAAGCCAACGCAAAGGACCATTCGTCCCGGCGCGGGCTTCTCAAACTCGTCGCCACACGGCGGCGCCTCCTCGATTACCTGAAGCGGACGGCCGCCGACCGCTACCAGGCGGTTCTCGAGAAACTTCAATTGCGCAAGTAGCGCACCCGCACCATTTAAAAAGCCCCGGTCTTTGCATCGGGGTTTTTTTTCTACCTGCCTCCGGGGTCCCGGGGGCGCAACCCATTATAATATATGTCCCATTCCGTTACCGCCCAAATCGGGCACACCGAGCTCACCATCGAATCCGGCAAACTGGCCAAACTCGCCGATGGAGCCGTCACCGTCCGCTGCGGCGAGACGATTGTCATTGTCACGGCCGTCTCGGCCACCAAAATCAAAGAAGGTCAGGATTTTTTCCCGCTGACTGTCGAGTATAAGGAAAAAGCCGCTGCCGTGGGCAAGTTCCCCGGCGGATACTTCAAGCGCGAGGGTCGCCCTTCCGAGAAGGAAATCCTCGTCTGCCGGATGACCGACCGTCCGCTTCGCCCGCTCTTCCCGAAGGGCTACCTCTACGATACCCAGGTCATCACGCTTCTCCTGAGCGCTGACGGCCAGAACGATCCCGACATCCTCTCGATCAACGGGGCCTCTGCCGCCCTCTGCGTCTCCGATATCCCGTTTGCCGGGCCGGTGGGAGCCGTCCGGGTCGGCCGTGTCAATGGCACCTTTGTGGCCAATCCGACGCATGATGAGCGCGCGAACAGCGACCTCGACCTGATCTACGTGGGCGATGGCGAGAAGGTGATCATGATCGAGGGAGCCGCCGAGGAGCTTCCCGAGGACCAGTTTATTGCGGCCCTTGATTTTGCCCGCGACGCGGTGCGCGTGATCGTTGCCGCCCAGCGCGAGCTCGCCGAAAAGGTCGGCAAGGTGAAGCGCGTGGTCCCGCTCTTCGAGGTGGACGACGCAGTCCTCGAGATCGCCTATCAGGTCGCCGGCGACAGAATCGAATCCGCCATCTACACGTCGGGCAAGGTCGCCCGCAGCAAGGCCGTGGACGCCCTCCGCAATGAGGTCGAGACCGCGGTGTTGGAAAAATTCCCCGAGGCTTCCAAGTTCGAGATTTCCCAGGCGTTTGACTACCTGCAGAAGAAAGCCTTCCGCGTCAGCATCCTGGACAAGCGCCAGCGCTGCGACGGCCGCGGGCTTCATGACATCCGTCCGCTTTCCGGCGAGGTCGGGCTTCTGCCCCGGTCGCACGGGTCCGCGCTCTTTGCACGTGGCGAGACCCAGGCCTTGGGAATTGCGACGCTGGCCCCGGCCGACGAGGCTCAGATGATCGACGCCTACGGCGGCGGCGAGGACAGCAAGCGCTTCCTCCTCCACTACAATTTTCCGCCGTTCAGCGTGGGTGAGACCGGTCGTTTCGGCGGCCAGAACCGCCGCGAAATCGGCCACGGTGCCCTCGCCGAGTGCTCCCTCGCCCCGGTGATCCCCGACGAAAAGGACTTCCCTTATGCGATCCGCGTTTCGAGCGAAGTGATGGAGTCGAACGGTTCCACCTCGATGGCCACCGTCTGCGCCGGAACCCTCTCTCTGCTGGACGCCGGCGTGCCGCTCAAGCGCCCGGTCGCCGGCATCTCGGTCGGCCTCGTCACCGAGTATGATGGCGAAGAGCTCAAGCGCTACACCACACTCACCGACATCATCGGCAGCGAGGACCACTTCGGCGACATGGACTTCAAGCTTTGCGGCACCTCCGCCGGCGTCACCGGATTCCAGCTCGACCTCAAGCTGCCCGGCGTCTCCCACGAGATCATGGCTGAATCCGTCACCGAGGCCACCGAGGCCCGCACAAAAATCCTTGGCGTCATGGAAGGTATCCTGGCCGGACCCCGCACCGAGATGAGCCCCTACGCTCCCCGCATCGAGACCATCCGGATCAACCCCGACAAGATCGGCCTGATCATTGGCCCCGGCGGCAAGACAATCAAAGGAATCGTGGCCGAGACCGGTGCCGAGATCAACATCGAGGACGACGGCTCGGTTCACGTCTATTCCAGCAATGGGGAGAGCCTGAAACGTGCGAAGGAAATCATCCTTGGCATGACGAAGGAAATCGCCGTCGGCGAGATCTACCAGGGCACGGTCGTTTCGATTAAGGAATTCGGCGCTTTCGTTGAAGTCCTTCCCGGCAAGGACGGGCTCGTCCACATTTCCGAACTCGCGGACTTCCGCGTGAACAAGGTCGAGGACGTCGTCAAAAGCGGCGACTCTGTCTGGGTCAAGTGCATCGGCGTGGACGACAAAGGACGCGTCAAGCTCAGCCGCAAAGCCGCGATGAAAGATCGCGACGAGGCCGCTGCCGCCCAAGGGTAATTTCCCTCCCGCAGAAAGAAAGCCCGGCTCTCCGAAAGGAGGCCGGGCTTTTTTTGTGCGTTCAAGCCCAAGGCCGCTCACATAAGTGGCATTGGCATCCTGCCGAGGCGGTGATTGCCGATTCACGGGCAGGATGCCCACGCCACCATTCACTGCAAAGCGAGCCGTGTTGTGTTTACGCTCGAAGGCCTCCTTTGCCATTGTGGAAAATTGAATGGAATTCCGTCGGGAACATGCGAGCGTTCCCGCATGAAATACCCGAAGTCACCCAGCGCCCGCGTCGGCGGAATTGTTTATTTCGGCCGCATGGTCGAGAAGATCCGGCTCATGGAAGCCGGCGAGCTCCACCCCGATCTCCATGCCAATCTCGGCAAGGGATTCGACGAGCGCTGCACCAGCTTCCTGCATGTCCCCTACCCCGCGCTCCGCGAGCAGGTCGTCGCGGGACTGGATGACGAGGCCCTCCTCCGCTGGTGTTTCGAGAATGGAAAACATCCTTCGGAAGACGAAATCGAAATCTGGAACCATTTCATGAGCAAGCGCGGATGGAATGACGACGTCACCGAGATCCTCCTTCGCCGCAAAAAAGAGAGCGGGTTCGAATCGCGCGACGACATCCAAACGATGTTCCAATACATCGATGCGGATGAGGGGCGCTTCTAAGAGAAGCGTCAAAGACCGGGCTTCTGCTGCCTGTCATCTCCATAGACCCGAGCCACACGGCTTTTGATGCCTGTGAAAATGTGCCAGGAGATCGTGTCGGCCTGTGTGGCCAGCTCTTCGGCGGTGATTTGCTCGGTGCCTTGACGACCGATGAGAACGGCTTCATCGCCAGGCTGCACATCGCCGGCGTTCGAGACATCGACAACGATCTGGTCCATTGTGACCCGCCCCAGCACCGGACACTTCTTCCCGCCCACAAGCACGCAGGCACCGCGCCCGGAGATCTGCCGGGGATAACCATCGGCATACCCCGCCGCCAGCACGGCCGTGCGCATGGGGTGGGGGGTGATAAATGTCCTCCCGTAGCCGACGCCCGTTCCGGCTGGCAAATCTCGAACCAGCGAGACCCGGGTCTTCCAGCTGAGCGCCGGGTGGCACAGGCGCGCGACCTCCGGCAGGGGTGAGCTACCGTAGAGGATCAGGCCTGCCCGAACGATATCTGCCGCGTGCTGAGAGAAGCGCATGATCCCCGCGCTGTTGAGCGCATGGATTTTCGCCCCAGGCGCCAGGGGCTGGAGGGATTCGGCCAAGCGCTCGAAGTCGGAAAGTTGCTGCGCCGTGAAAACCTCATCATCATCCGAACTGGGCAGGTGGGTCGAAAGGCTGTGGATCCGCACCCCGGGCGGGATCGCGCACAGCTCCTTCTCCGCCTCCTCCCACCAAACTCCCACCCGACCCATGCCCGTATCCACCTTGAAATTGACCCGGACCTCCCCGAAAGCCAAGTAGCCTGCCGCCTCCTGCGCGCTGGAAACAGTCACGATGAAACCCTCCCGCACGGCTTCTTCCCGCTCAGCCGGTAGGCAGGGGCTCAGGAGCATCACGTCGCGGCCCGACCCGACTGACTGGACCTGCTTCGCCTCGGGGAGGTTGGCCACCCCGAAAATCGCCACATCATGAGCAAGCGCCCGAACGACGGCCTCTGTGCCGTGCCCGTAGGCATTGGCTTTGACGACTGCCAGGATCTCTGGGCCCGCACCGATCGTCTGCCTCACCAGCGCCAGATTGTGACGTAGGGCGTCTGGATCCACTTCGGCCCAGGATCGCGTGGTTGGGGTGATTGAAAAACGCGGCATTAGCAAGAATTCCACTTCATTTTGCACAGAAGCCCGCTATGATCCAGTTCGCATTCTCTCTCAAACCATGAACACCGTCTATCTCCTCGCCAACGGCGACCTCCGCACCTCGGCCAATCAAAAATGTGAAGCGGCTCAGGCCGCCATGGAAAAACAAATCACCGAAGCCTTGGAAAAAGAAGGATGGACGGTGAAACGCGCACATGCCTTCGATCCCGCCAAAGGACACGGCTTCATCGACAGCCAGAAATACGGCATGCAGGTCTTCCGCGATATCCCGCCGGATGCGCCCCTTATCGTCGCTGAGGCCGTCTGGCAATACAGCCACCACATCCTCCACGGCCTCATCTCCCACGGGGGACCAATCCTCACCCTCGCGAACTGGAGCGGCACCTGGCCCGGCCTCGTGGGCATGCTCAACCTCAACGGCTCCCTTACCAAAGCCGGGGTCACCTACAGCTCGCTTTGGAGTGAGAATTTCACCGACGACTTTTTCCTCAAAGGCCTCCGCCGCTGGCTCAAGAAAGGGAAGATCAAACATGACGAATCGCATGTCGTTCCCTTCAAAAAAGCCGATGTCCCCGACAGCGCCGCCGCGCTCGGCAAGAAGTTTGCCCGCAAACTCCGCCGCGATAAGGCGATCATGGGCGTCTTCGATGAAGGCTGCATGGGCATGTTCAATGCCATCATCCCCGACGAGCTCCTCCATCCGACCGGGGTCTATAAAGAGCGGCTCAGCCAGTCCTCGCTCTACGCCAAAATGCTCACGGTCCGCGACGACGAGGCCTGGGCGGTCTTCAACTGGTATAAGGAAAAAGGCGTCCAGTTCCACCTCGGCGGCAACGAGGAAACCGACCTCACCGAGCATCAGGTCCTCCAGCAGTGCAAAATGTATATCGCCGCCGTCCGCATTGCAGACGAATTCGGCTGCGCCACGATCGGCATCCAATACCAGCAGGGCCTGAAGGACCTCGCCCCCGCCTCCGACCTCGTTGAGGGAACCCTCAACAACGTGGACCGGCCTCCGGTTTATTCTGAGGACGGACGCGAACTCTTCCCCGGAGAGGCCATCCCCCACTTTAACGAGGTGGACGAGTGCGCCGGCCTCGATGGCCTCATCACGAACAGGATCTGGAAAGAACTCGGCTATGAGCCCGAAAACACCCTCCACGACCTGCGCTGGGGCCGCCAATTTACGAACGAAAAGCTCGACGAATACGTCTGGGTGTTCCTGATCAGCGGGGCGGCTCCCCCGGCGCATTTCATCGACGGATGGTCCGGTGCCTCCAGCGAGCGCCAGCCTTCCATGTATTTCCGCCTCGGCGGGGGCACCCTCAAGGGGGTCAGCAAACCCGGATGGATCGTCTGGAGCCGCGTCTTCGTGGCTGACGGAAAACTCAAATTCGATACCGGCCTCGCCGAGGTCGTTGAGCTCCCCGCCGAAGAAACCCAGGACCGCTGGAGCCAGACCACCCCGCAGTGGCCGATCATGCACGCCGTCCTGAAAGGCGTCTCCCGCGACCAGATGATGGCCCGTCACAAGAGCAACCACATCCAGGTCGCCTACGCGCCCGGAAAAGCCGCCGCCAAGCGTGCCCTCTACGCCAAGGCGGCTGCGATGAACGCCCTCGGTCTCGACGTCTCCATCTGCGGGGTCTGATGGCGGGGCTTGCCTCCAATACACCGCTGTTTCAGCAGCTTGATAAGTGGGCTGGGGTGGCAGCCTGCGCGGTTTGCACGCTGGCGCGGACGCTAGGGATCGATTCCAAGCCCTCCGCCGACCGGAAGGGACTGCTTTTTGTGAAGCTTGCCGAGCAGGGCTCAACGGTTCTTGCCGGGGCCGCAATCCAGGATGCCGTGGAAAAATTCGGGGCCTCGAACGTCTATTTTTTGGTGTTTGATGAGAATCGTTTCATTTTGGACGCCCATGAGCTGATCCCCCGGGAAAACGTGCTGACGATCCGGACGGGAAGTCTGCTGGAGATCATCACGAGCGCGGTGGAGCGTCTTTTCCAGATCCGTCGCATGCGGTTGGAGGCGCTCATCGATCTGGAGTTTTTCTCGCGGGCGACGGCAGCATTCAGCTACTTGACGGGGATTCCGAAGCGGGTTGGCTTTCATGCCTATTTTTCGGAGGGTCCGTGGCGCGGAGACCTTTTTACCCACCGGCCGCGTTATAACCCGCACATCCACACGAGCAGCACGTTTCGGAGTCTTGTTGCGGCCCTGGATGCTGATGCGGCGGCCTTTCCTCAATTCCCGTGGGTGCCACCCGACGCCACCGCCTACGAGCCTCCGCGCTTCGTTCCGACAGACGCAGAGACGGCGGCGATGGAGAAGCTCGTCGTCAGCCATTGCGGTCAACTCCCGGACGCCCTGGTCCTGCTCAACGCAAACGCCAGTGACCTGCTCCCGCTGCGGCGGTGGGACAATGCCAACTATGTGACCCTGGCGCAGGCGATCCTGACGGCTTTTCCGCAGGCCCATATTGCCTTTACCGGCGGCCCCTCCGAAGCCCCGAAGACAGCAGAGATTGTGCGGCAGGTGGGGTCGGACCGCGCCTTCAGCGTTGCAGGAAAAACATCCCTTCGCCAGCTTCTCGCCCTCTACAATGCGGCGGACGTATTGGTCACGAACGACAGTGGGCCAGCCCACTTTGCAACCCTCACGGGCGTTCACACCGTTGTGCTCTTCGGCCCCGAGACACCCCGGCTTTTCGGCGTGCTCCTGCCGCGCTGCCAGACGATCACCGCCGGACTCGCGTGCAGCCCGTGCGTGAGCGCAACGAACAACCGCCAGACGTCCTGCCGCGATAACGTCTGCATGAAAAGCATCTCCGTGGAAACGGTCCTTGAGGCCGTCCAGCGCTCGCTTGCTGCCCGGGGAAAAATACCGGCCTCACCCCGCCGAGGAGCCTGATTCTCGACGTCAACCGATCCTTTTCAACCCCTCAACTCCGTCGTTACTTTTTTGCGGGGCGGAGCATGAAGCTGGTGAGCAGCCTGGTGAGCACAACCTCGTCCCCGGCCTGGCTTGTCACAAGTTGAAGGTTGGCCTCCGCACATCCCTGAAACGCCCGGAAAAGCTCGGCCGACGTGTAGTGGACAGAGTTTCTTGCGGCAATGCCGAGCGGATACGTATTGAGGGCTCCATCTTTTTTCCGGGGCAGGTGCTCGATATCGGCGGGTTTGAGCCGGTTGAGTGCCGAGGCAAAAAACTGCGGCTGGGATGGCGGGTCAAGCCGATGCCGGGCCAGCAGGTCTTTGATGAGAAGAAGGTTTCGCACCGTCGGGACAATGGAGGCGAGGAGGATTCCAATCCCGCTCTCCCGCTGCCGGAGAAGCTGTGAGAGGGTTTCCAGGGCCAGCGGAAGATCCCTCGCTGCCACGGCATTTCCTATGTCAAAGATCCCGCTCTCGCGCGTCGCGGGGACCAGCGCACGAACGTCGGCCGCCTCGATCGGATGCCCTTCCCCAAAGGCCGTGGCCATCTTATCGAGCTCATTATCGAGTTGCCCGGAGTCGAGCCCGATGCGTGCCGCAAGCACCTCGACTGCCTCATGCGAAATTTTCAACCCCCGCTCGTGCGCACGCCCCGCCGTCCAGGAAATCAGCTCCTCCTCCCCCGCCCGGAACCCGAGGTCCGGCTTGTCGTGCACGGTGGTCCGGCAAATTTTGGTGAGCTGCTTGTAGGCAGTCCGCCGCTTGTCCGGCTCGATGGCGCTCATCAGAAACGCGAGGCCTGCCGGAAGCGGGGTCTTGAGGATCTCGCACAGCCCCTCGAGGGCAGAAATCACCGACTCGGACCTCCCTGTCACTGTGTCGGAGAGGAACGTGGCGCTCTTCAGCCAGACCAGCTTGCTGCCGCCAAGGAATGGCATCGTCTGCAGGGCCTGGCAGGTCTCGTGGATTTTTGAAACCGCCGCATCGACGGTGTCCGCTCCGCCATCAATCGTCTCCAGCCCGAATGCGTCGGCACCGGGAGCCAGCTCGGCAGCAAGGGCCGAGGCGGCTTTTTTCACAGCGGCCTCGTCGGAGCCGGTGATGAAGGTGCAGGATTTCGAGGGCATGCGGAAGATTACTCAGATGCGGGCGGGTGCGTCAGCCGCGTTTTTTGCGGGAGGGTTTCTGGTAGGCTCCCCGACTGCGGGGCTCGCTGCTCCCCGTCCCGGACTTCAGTTCCATGATCTGGTCGCGCAGCAAGGCCGCACGTTCGTATTCCAGGTTTGCCGCCGCCGTGGCCATGTCCCGCTCGAGTTCGCGCACCAGCTCGTGCAGGTCGAACGAAGCGGCATCCTCTTTCACAATTCCCTGCTCGACCTCACGGGCCTTCAGGATCGTGTGGAGGCTTTCCTGCACCGCCCGCTTCACGCTTTTCGGCGAGATCTTGTGCTCGCGGTTGTATTCCTCCTGGCGCCGCCTGCGGTAGTCGCTGACCTCAATCAGGGCCCGGATGCTCCCGGTCATGACGTCCGCAAAGAGGACGACTTCCCCGTTGAGGTGGCGGGCCGCGCGGCCGGCCGTTTGGATGAGGCTCGTTTGGCTGCGCAGGTATCCCTCCTTGTCGGCATCAAGGATGCAGACCAGCGAGACCTCGGGGAGGTCCAGGCCTTCGCGCAGGAGGTTGATGCCGACCAGAATGTCGCACTCCCCGGCGCGCAGTCCGCGCAAAATCTCCACGCGCTCGATGGTGTCGATGTCGCTGTGCAGGTAGCGCACTTTCAGACCGGTCTCGCGAAGGTAGTCGGCGAGGTCCTCGGCCGTGCGTTTGGTGAGGGTCGTCACCAGAACCCTCTCCCCCAGCTCGACCCGCTTGCGGCACAGCTCGATCGTGACATCAATCTGCCCTTTCAGCGGCTTCACCGTGATCTTGGGATCCAGGAGCCCGGTGGGTCGGATGATCTGTTCCACGACGAGAGGCGTTCCCGGCGTCGTGACATCGAGCGCCGATTTGTCGGAGGCTGGACGGCTGGTGTGGCGCACAGGAGCCTCGCCCAGCTTCTTATCCGGGTTGGCGATCCATTCCGCGTTCCCGGCCACGCTGTTCCGAATCTCGAACTGTCCGGGCGTCGCGCTCACATAGACGATTTGCCCGACCATCTGCATGAATTCCTGAAAATTGAGCGGGCGGTTGTCGAGGGCGCTCGGCAGCCGGAACCCATAGTTTACGAGCACCGACTTGCGAGACCGGTCGCCGGCGAACATCCCGCCGATCTGCGGCACGGTGGCATGCGACTCGTCGATCACCAGAAGCGTGTCTTCCGGCAAAAAGTCCATGAGCGTGTAGGGCCGCGAGCCGGGCGGACGCCCGCTCAGGTGCCGCGAGTAGTTTTCAATCCCACTGCAATACCCCATCTCCTGCATCATCTCGAGGTCGAACTCGGTGCGCATCTTGATCCGCTGCGCCTCGATATACTTGCTCTCCCTCTCGAACGTGATGATGCGCTCGTCCATTTCGCGGCGGATGTCCCCCATCGCGCGGTTCAGCTTGTCGTAAGGCGTCACAAACTGCTTGGCGGGAAAAAGGGTGAACGTCGTGAGCGTGGCCGAGACGTGCCCGGTCAGCGGGTCGAAAAGGCTGATCCGCTCGACCTCGTCGCCGAAGAATTCCACCCGCACCGCCTCGTCCTCGTTCTGGGCGGGATGCACCTCGACCACGTCGCCGCGGACCCGGAACTTCCCGCGAGCAAAGGCGATGTCGTTCCGCTCATAGAGCATCTCCACCAGCTTGGTCAGAAACGCCTCGCGCGTCATCTGCTGGCCGGGGCGGATCGTCACCAGCATCTGGAGGAAATCCTCCGGCGACCCCAACCCATAAATGCACGAGACGCTGGCCACGACGATCGCATCCCGGCGGGTCAGCAGCGAGCTCACGGCAGACAGGCGAAGTCGCTCGATCTCCTCGTTGATTGAGGAATCTTTCTCGATGAATGTATCGGAGCGGGGAAGGTAGGCCTCAGGCTGGTAATAGTCGAAGTAGCTCACAAAATATTCGACCGCATTGCGGGGAAAGAACTGCTTGAACTCGCTGTAGAGCTGGGCGGCCAGCGTCTTGTTGTGCGACATGATCAGGGTCGGCCGCCCGAGGTCCCGGATCACATTCGCCACGGTGAACGTCTTCCCCGAGCCGGTCACGCCAAGCAGCGTCTGGTGCCGGTTCCCGGCGAGCAGGGAACGGCTCAGCGACTCGATCGCTCTCCCCTGGTCGCCGCAGGGCTTGTAGCCGGATGCCAGTTCAAAACCGCTCATCGATCAGGCGACACGGTGGCGGATTTGTGCCCGGAGGATCAGGTACAGGAGGAAGAAAAGTCCGAGAGTCGAGCCGATCAGCACGGCGGAATTGAAGACCAACATGCCGGCGCGGATCCCGAAATATTCCTTCACCGGGCCAAAGAAGACGTTGAGATGACGGCTTTCCCGATAGTCGCTCTGCTCCATTTCCGCCTTGGAAATGAGATCGGTGACCTTCTGGTTCACGTAGAGCTGCTCGGCCGTGACTCCGCTGCCGGCTCCCTTGAAGGCCGCCCGGTCAAACGTCCCGCCTGCAATCACGGCATCGATCTTCTTGAACTGCGCATCCAGGGTTGTGGCGTCCGACGCCTCCAACCCCGAGAGCACTGCCAGCGTATCCTTCAAGTCCTCCAATCGGTTCTCCTGGGCCTCGGTCGGGTGCTTATCGGCCACGAGCTCGTTGATCTGGGCCTGGATGGTTTCCTGTCGGCGCGTGAGCGGATTCAATTTTGCCTGCGCATAGACGAGCGCCTCATACGACCAGCGCGTCGGCATGAACTCGCAGATCAGGGGGACCTGAAGGTCGCTGCGCGCCGGCATCGCGCTATCCGGATGCTGGTTCACCCACTGCTGGATCGAATAAACAAAATCCAGGTTCCTGTTCATCTCCTCGTATTTGATCAAGGCACCGCTGAGGATGATCTGCGGGATCAGAACCGCCGGGATGATCAGGATCCCGGTCTTGCTCTCCGCCACCAGCGAGGAGATCACCAGTCCGATCGCCACCCCGCTCCCGGTCGTCAAAAACATCGCCAGAAAGACAATCCAGAAGCCATCCCGCAACGACAGAAGCCAGTTGCCGATGAGCGCAAAAAGAGCGCACTGGATCACGGCAAAAGCCGCAAGCGTCAACGCCTTGGCCAGCACGTAGTAGATCAGTCGCACGTCCAGGTTGCGCTCGCGCATGAGGACCGGCCGGTCGCGGATGATATCGTCCACGCTGTTCGTCAGGCCGAGGAACATGGCCACTACCAGAGCAAGGAACAGGTAGGTCGGAATATGGAAGGCCGACGCGAAATCATACGTGTCGCTCTCCGAATACCGGAGCACCGCACCGGTCAGCAGCGCAAGCAGGGGAGCCTCCAGGATCGTAGTGAGAAGGTTTGCTGGGTTTCTCAGCTTGCTCAGGAATGCGCGCTTGAGAAGGACGCCGAACTGGTGCCACTCCACCCGCCACCGGAAGGGCGAGCGCCGGCGGATCGGCGTCGGCGGCGGGGCCGCCTCCTTCGGTGCGGACGGTTGCTGAACGTCCTCCATGAGGCGGTAAGCCTCGTATTTGTCCCGCCAGTAGTCGGGCGAGAAGCGCCGCGCCGGCACGAGCTGCCCGCGGTTGTTTTCCTCGAAAATGATGTCTCCGCCGAGGTCCCGCAGCGGGGTCTCGAGGACGTCGAAAATGAACTCCGGCCGCGTCGTCCCGCAGGCCTCGCAGCCCCCGAGCGCCGTCCCGAAATGCTTCTGGTGCTCGGCCTCAGCAAAATACTTCAACATTTCCTGCGGCGTCCCGAAGAAGACCAGCTTGCCCCCGCGGTCCAACAGGACCGCCTTATGGAACATCTGGAAGATTTTTGAGGTCGGCTGGTGGATGGTCACCAGGACGATCTTGTTGTGTGACATGCCCCGGATGATCTCGATCACGTGCTCGGAATCCTTCGAGGAAAGCCCGCTCGTCGGCTCGTCAAAGAGAAAAATGTCCGCCGAGCTCACCATGTCGAGGCCGATGTTCAAGCGCTTGCGCTCCCCTCCGCTCAGCGTCTTTTTGTGGGCGCTTCCGACCACGAAATTCCTGCGCTCGTTGAGCCCGAGCTCGGCCAGCTTCCCGTCGATCCGGCGCAGGCGCTCGCGCCGGGAGAGGTGGGGGGCCCGGATCGCCGCTGCGAAATTCAGGTTCTCCTCAATCGTGAGGTGCTCATCGAACGCGTCGTATTGCGGTACATACGTCACGTATTTTTTCAGGGCATCGTAGTTGGCGTAGAGCGAGCGGTTATTGAAGAGCACATCGCCCTGGTGCGGTGGAAACTGCCCCGAGAGAGCCCGCAGGAGCGTGCTCTTCCCGCACCCGCTTGCGCCCATCACGCAGACCATCTCCCCGCGCTGGACCGAGAACGAAATCCCGTCCACCGCCACGGCCCTGTTCCCGAAACGGCAGACCAGGTCGCGAGCCTCGATCGAACGGATGACGTTGCGTTCCTCCTCGATCAGCCGCTCGGTGAAGTTGCAGCGCAGGACCTGGCCGACATCGACGCGGATCGTATCCCCGTCGGCCAGCAGAGCTGCGTTGCGCACAGGAACCCCCCGCACAAGGATCGGCCGGTCCGATTGCAGAACCTCCAGCCGCCCCTCACGGCGGTCGTAGTCGCAGGAGATTTTCAACAGCAGGTCGCCGCCGGCCCCCGGTGCCAGAAGAATGTCGTCCTCCTCGAGCAGGCCCGGATTGTTCGAGACGAGGTATTCGCTCTTCGAGGTCTTAAGCTGGAATCGCCCCCCGAAAGATCGCGCCCGGCGGCGAAGGTCGCCGAGGTTCAGCTCGCTGTCGTTGTGAAAAACAATTTTGTCCTCGAGCGTGGCATCGACCTCGGCCCCCTCATTCAGCCGGATTCCCTTGAGCACAGCATCGACATTTTGCAGTGCGCGGACTTTCACCCGCAGCCCGAAAGTCACCTGGAGGCAGGAGTCCCGCGAGCGGCCTTTCTCCAACCGCACCTCATCCGTCCCGCTCACCGCGACAAAGATCTCGGGCAGGGTGACGTTTTTCTTGGCATTGAAATAGAAGACGAGGTCGGTGTAGGTGAGCACCTGGTCGTCGATAAGAACCCTCTGCCCGGTGTAGAGCCGGGCGAAGTCCCCCGGTTTTAGTGCGCGGCCCTGTACCACGAGGTTGCGCCCGCTCAGGTTTTTCAGGATCACCAGATTCCCGTATCGGTAGGCGTTCAGGTGCTCGTCGGGAGCAAAATCCCCGAGCGCCACATCCGCGTTATCGGGATTCCCAAAACTGACCATCTCCAGCGGCGAGGTCCCGGCCTGGTAAACGCTCTGGTCGGCCTGGTCTGTGGAGTTGAGCTGATAAACAATATCGATCGCCTGCTCGGCCATTCCCAGCCTCGACATGAACGAGTAGTAAGCGATCACCTGGTCCTGCTTCAGGCCGGCTTTTGCAATCAGGTCATAGAGTTGGACGCCGAGGAGGATCTTGCGCTCGTCACTGAGCTGTCCGGACAGGCGCTGCGCCATTTCGTTGAGGTCCTGTTTCTCATGCAGCGCATCCCGGAACAGCTCCCGCAGTTCGGAATAGACGGCATCGGGGTAGTCATAGCGCAAAAACCCCAGCCCCGAGTCGATTTCCTCCTCAAGCAGTTCGCCATCCGCTCGTGCGAAGGCCGCCAGCACTTTGATGAGCGTCGGCAGCAAATTTGGCGCCTCCGTCACCGTCCGTGGTTTCCGGGCAAGCCGCCGGAAAAAGTGGCGGGTCCGCGAACGCGCGTAGGCCAGCCCGCGCAGGGCGCTCTCCAGACGCCGCTGCACGCGCCCCATCGCTCCCGGCCCGGGCTGTGAATTTGCAGTTTCCACCAGTCGCCGAACCTATTCCGACGCTCGGCCCATTGCAATCCGTGTGTCACCCCGTCTGGAATCGGGCCAAACACGAAAACGGACCTTGCAGACATCGAAGCCCGACATTGCTGCGCCCCGCAATGGCGGGCTTCCATTCGCTGATGGCGATCGGGCAACTTCCCGGGGAAGACCTTGCGGGCTCACACCTCGAAAAACGAACGAAGCTTTCCGAGGAAGCCTGCCTGGTAGGAATTTTTCGTTGCGGGGTTTATGTTTCCGGCCGCCTCTGCGACGAGCCCCTCATTTTTCATCCGGCGACGGGCGAGGAGTTCGCTCAGGGATTCCAGAAGCTCGGGGCTCGACCCAATGATGGGAGCCAGCGTCGCTTTATCCACTTGAACGGCCAGGCAGTCTTCCAAGGCAAGGATCGTGGCTGTGCGGGGTTCGCCGGTCAGCACCGAGTTCTCCCCGATACAGGCATCGGGGCCAAGGATCGCGACCGCCGTGCGGATCCCGTTCGATTCGACCCAGACTTCCGCACGCCCGCTCACGAGCACATACATCGGTCCGGCCCCGGCTCCCTGGCGGATGATGCTCTCCCCGTGCCCGAACCGGACAATCCGGCTGCGACCCACCATTTCCTCCAGCTGGGCGGCTGAAAGCACAGGCGCAAAGACGGCTTTTTGCAGCGACTCACGGATCTTGTCTCGATCCTCCACCGGCGGACGGGGGCGCTCCAGCGACATCTCATGCTGGATCGGGTAAGGGATCGTAATTTTCGCACGCCGGAGCGCATACCAGAGCGTGGTGCGGATGTGGCTGTTCGCCTCATCGTAATTCGTATGGTCGTCAAGCCAGAACCGTAGCTGGTAGGTGATGCTCCAGTCACCGAACTCCTTGAGGAAAACATCCGGGATCGGCTCGCGCAGAACTTGCGGGCAATCCAGCGCCGCCTCAACGAGCACCTCCCTCACGCGACTCGGTGGCGCGTTGTATTCGAGACCGATTTCCATCCGCACGGCATGGACGCTCGTGGGGAAGTTGTAGTTTGTAACCGTTTCCTTGGTAATGTTGCTGTTGGGGATATCGAGGCAGACCTCGTCGATCGTCTGGAGCCGCGTCGAACGCCAGTTGATCTCCAGAATTTTTGCATGCTGTCCGTCCACGAGCAGCCAGTCTCCGGCTTTGAATTGTCCGCCAAAGTAGATGGCAAATCCGCTGAAGATATTCCCGAGCGTATCCTGCAGCGCGAGACCGAGAACGATACCCACGATTCCGGCACCGGCGAGCAGACCAGGCACCTCCACCTTGTAAAAGAACTGCAGGATGAAGAGGAGGGCTCCGACCATGATGGCGATCGAAACGAATTCTCCGAGAAATTTAGGCACCTGGCGGCTCCGGCCGTTGCGAAGAATGTGGTCGAACAAATAATGGCGGACGAGACCGACCAGCAGAAAGGCTCCGATCAGCGTGAGCGCCGCCCCGATGTGTTCCTCGCCCGGGAATTCGACGAACGGAAAAACCGTGGGAATAAAAAATGCCGCAGCAATACAAAACAGGTGGTAAACCCAGGTGAGGGGGAGGTGGAATCGCCTCTTCATCGCTCGCCCACCGAAGAGGAGGACAAGGTAGATCGGAATCACACAAGCGAAGTAAACGCCGGCCTGATGGGTGACCCTTAAGCTCTCTTCGAGAAAGTCCGGACTCGCAGAAGACGCTGCGTCGCCAAGCAGGAAAAATGCGGCTGACATGCCGGGAGGCTAGACCAAAATGCCGACTGCTGGCAATCCCGCGGACGGCAGCCATTCAGGCGTTTCACGCGTGTGTCCCGGCTGTTTGGATGGCGTCCCCGCCGTCCGTCGATCAGCTCATCCAAGCCCCACCAATGTCATTGCGGCGCTGAAGGCCATCGAAGGAAATCAGGTCGGCAGACGCGTAGGCATTGGCCCGTGCTTCGGCCAGCGTCGGGCCGGTCGCGGTGACCCCGAGAACACGGCCACCGTTTGTCAGGACCTCTCCTCCGGAGGATTTCGTGCCCGCGTGAAAAACCACGGTTCCATCCTTCGCCGAAGCGGCTTCCAGCCCGGCGATGGGTTTCTCTTTGGCGTAGAAGCCCGGATATCCTCCGGAGGCCAGGATTACGCAGCAGGCGGCCTCGTTGGACCAGGAAGGCGACTGCGAGGCCAGTTGCTGCCCAGCGCAGGCCTCGAGGATATCCAGAAGGTCGCTTTCCAACCGGCGGACGAGCACCTGGGTTTCGGGATCGCCCCAGCGGCAGTTGAACTCAAGAACCTTCGGGCCCTGCGCAGTGAGCATCAACCCCGGGAAGAGCATGCCGCGAAAATCCAGACCGTCGGCCCGCAGCCCGGCCAGGAATCGATCAAGGATCTCGCTCTGCACGAAGTCGCGCAGCGCTCCGTCGAGCGAGCCCGAAGGGGAAATCGTTCCCATGCCACCGGTATTGGGTCCCAAGTCGCCATCGTAAGCGCGCTTGTGGTCCCGGCAGTCCGGGAAAAGCAGGCTGTGGTTCCCGTCGATCAGCGCATGGATCGAGCATTCGACCCCCTCCAGGAATTCCTCGATGATGATCGTTTTTCCAGCCTCTCCAAACGCCAGGGCATCCATGCACCGGTAGATGGCCTGCGCGGCCTCGGAGGGATTCTTTGCGATGATCACGCCTTTCCCGAGCGCCAGCCCGTCGGCCTTGATCACCAGCGGATAGCTTGCCGTGCGGCACCAGGCATGAGCCTCCAGGCTATTGGTGAACTCCTCGTAGCCGGCGGTCGGAATCCCGTGCCGCTTCATGAAATCCTTCGCAAAGGCCTTGGAGGACTCCAGCCGCGCTGCGGAGGCTTTCGGTCCAAAAATCCTCAGGCCGGCTGCCTCGAAGGCATCGGCGATCCCCGCAGCCAGCGTGTCGTCCGGCCCGACAACCGTCAGGCCGATCTCCTTCGAGCGTGCGAATGCAACCAGCCCGGCGATGTCCCCGGCGGAAATGGCCACGTTCTCGCCCAGCGCCGCCGTACCCGCATTCCCCGGTGCACAAAAAATCTTCGTGGCCCGTGGCGACTGCGCCAGCTTCCAGGCCAAGGCATGCTCCCGCCCCCCAGAACCAACAATCAGGATGTTCATGAGCCAAAAATCAGCGTTGTGGTCTGGAGGGGGAGCGCCGCGCGGCTGAAGCTCGTCGATCGTCCGCCGGCACGCAGAACCTCCCCGGTGGACCATCCGCCAGCCCCGCGACCCATGGGAATGATCAGGCGCGGGTGGATCTGCGAAACCACCGCCTGGCGGTCGGATCCGGAAAGAGATCCGCCCATGGGAAGGAAAAGCACATCGACCGTGCCGAGTTGGGACACCTGATAGCTGCTCAGCGAGTTTTGCAGAGCCCCGAGGAAGCAAAACCTTATGCCGTCCATCTGCCAGGCATAGACAATGTTCATGCCGTCCACGGTCTCAACACTCGGATTCCGGAAGGTCGGGACGCCCCGGATGCGGATGCCCGTCGCATTGTTGACCCCGGTGCCGACGCTTCCCCGGAAGATCACCGGCTGGTTGTCCATGGCATTGATGTTGTTGGCATCGGACCGCTCGTGACTGATCAGGACAACATCAGGCTTCAGCGGGGAAGGAAGCGAGCGGCCTCCGGTCCCGTCGGCGAAGGGGTCGGTCAGAATCGAGGTTCCGATCGAGGACGAGATCCGGAATGCCTGGTTACCGAGCCACTCGATGCGGACCTCCCTCGGTGGGCCAGCGGGTTCCGCGCTGCGACCGCCGCAGGAGGCGAGAAGAAGCATGGCGGGGAGAGCGAGGGCCGGAAAAAAAATCGATCCGTTTCGTCTGTTGTTCTTCGACTCCTTGACCTGCTCCGATTCACTCATGATGGGGATGTTTCTAAACGAATTCGCGGGGCGTGGCAACCGCAGCGCACCGCGAATTCGGCCCCGCGGTTCCGGCGACCCCGGGATCGGACGTCTGTTTTTTCGCGGGGTCCGGCTCTGCCGCTACCACGAGTAGTGGACTTTGTAGGTGATCTGGCGCTCCTCGCCCGGCTTGAGATCGACGCGAAACTCGATCTGATCGGAGTTGAGCTTGCGAAACGGGTCCGACTTTTCAGTGATTTCCCAGTTGTTCCAGCGCAGAAGGTGCTCGACGACACGGATCGTCACGTCTTCCTTTTTCCGGTTGCGCAGGGTGATTTCAAATGTTTCCTCCGCCCATTTGTTGGATGAATCCACTTTGAAGTTCGTGCGTTTGCGCTCGCCGATGAGGTCGAAGGCATCGCCGGTGTAGATTTTGACGAGTTCGTCCGCCGGCGTGTGGTCGATTTCGTTTTCCCCGGTGAACTCGAGCTGTGTGTCATTGCTCCGGTAGAAGCGGACGCGGCCTTTCGGGAGCGGGATGCCGAGCCCGTTGGCCTTCGTGTTTTTGAACTCGCGCATCACCGAGACTTTCGTCTGGCTTTGGGAGCCGAACTCCTCGTTCGTCCGGCGGTTGCCCGGGTCGTATCCGCGCCACCGGTTCCAGTCGAGGAGCATTCCGTCATAGACGTAGATGAGCTCGGACTTCACGCCAGCGGCCCGCACAAATTCAACCTGCTTTGTCTCGCGGTCCCGCAACGTGGTGGCTCGCTCCAGCGTGTAGAGGTGGTATTCGTCAAAGGTTTTTTCCGTGACGGCCGGTCCGTCAGCATCTGCCATCGAGACGGCGAAGCCGCGAGCCCGCATTCCGTCCTCCTTCCGCATCCCCGGCGGCGCGAGCTTGTTGACATCCCCCGCCATGAGCTTGATCCGGGCATCCACGAAGTCGCGGCCGCTCTGGTTGTCCATCGTCACCCACCCGATAATGTCCAGAAGGTCACCCTTCTCGGGTGCGACGACATTGTAACTGGCCTCCCAGGACATTCCGCCAGTGATGTAGCCGAGTTCGGCGTCCGTCTTCAGCGCTTTCGGGGAATTGATTTTCCACGAGAGCTGCGGCTTGAGAATCGTGTCGTCGCCGAGCGAGGGAAACACCGGCTCTCCCGGCAGGCTGAATTGAATTTTCCCATCCACCTCGATGATTGGCTGTCCGGCCCCTCCCAGGTTCGCCATCGCCATCTGGTTCATTGCATACTGATTGCCATAGCGATTCATTGCCGCGCCACCATGAGGAACATATCCCGAGCGGATGATTTTTCCCTTCACCACGCGGTCCGGCTTGTTCACCTCCCGCACGTAAAAATCGATCTCTTTCCCCTCGAAGAGCGAGAGCAGAAGCTGCTGGGTCACCGGGTCATTCCGGTAGTTCTGCTCCAGAACCTGAAGAGGAGTGCCGGACGGGTCGCGCAGGATGACGGAATCCGGCTCGACGTAAACCGTGGCCCCATCGAACTTCACCTCGTTGACCCCCTGCTGGAGATCAAGGGGAATTGTATCCCTCACGACCGCGAAGTTCTGGTTGTAGATCGTCAGCCCGGATGACCCGAAAACGACCGACATGGAGAGCGCAAGGAGAAGGCAGGGGAGGATTCGCATGGTTTGAAGGAGTTGCATCAACAGTCTAACGCACCGCCAGCGAAATTATTAAAAACTTGTGAAATAAATAGTAAAAAGCGGCTGAGGACACAGTATGCAGACTGAATCTGAATTTATTATCCCCGCGTGCTTTCGCGAAAAGATCTTGCGCGCAATACGTCACGTAGGTTACATGGAAGCGCATGGCACAACACGGCGAATCTGGTCGAATTGTAATTGATGTTCCGCTGGAATTGAAGCGGCGGCTCTATTCAGGACTTTCGCTTTCTGGCAGAACTCTTAAAGATTGGTTTCTTCAATCTGCGGAGGCGTTCTGCCTCGATAAACCCGAGGTTAACCAGGCAAAACCACTCCACTCCTCGCAATCCCGCCCCCGCAAATCCATGCTCTTGAAGGAGGAGGGAAAACAATACGGTCGCGAGGTGCCATCAGCAAAAACCAGAGCCTTTAAAATCAATGAAAAGTTCTCGGTTGTGTCGATGTTTTCTGGCTGTGGCGGGATGGACCTTGGGTTCAAAGGGGGATTTGAGATTTTCGGACGCCGATTCAAATCACTTCCATTTGATATCGTTTGGGCAAACGACTTCAACGGGGAGGCTTGCAAAACCTACGAACGAAATCTGGGACACAGAATCCATCGAGGTGATGTCTGGACCTTGCTGGAGACAATGCCGGAGAGGGCCGACGTCTTAATTGGCGGATTTCCATGTCAGGATATTTCAATAAATGGGAAGCGAACGGGGGTAAATGGGGCAAGAAGTGGCCTGTATAAAGCCATGATTCAAGCAATCAAGCGCACTCAGCCAAAGGTATTTGTGGCAGAGAATGTTAAAGCTCTTTTGCGCCACCAAGGCTGGTTGAAACAGGTGGTAACCGACTTCGAAGCGCTGGGATACACGCTGCATTACCAACTTTACCGCGCGGCCGACTACGGAGTGCCGCAGTCCCGGGAAAGAGTATTCTTCGTTGGCACAGCGCCTGGCGTAATCCCATTTGTTCCACCAGTTCCTGAACGAAATGCATCGAGTTGGATGACGGCACGAGAAGCGATTGGCGACCTCGAAGGACTGGAGCATTCGCCTCACATTAATCACATTTGGAGCGGTGCAAATATAAGCCCAGAACAAGGGAACAGGCGGCTGGTTGCTGAAAGGCCAGGCTATACCATTCGTGCAGAATGCCACGGAAACATTCAGTTCCACTACCGTTTACCGCGACGGATTTCCATGCGGGAAGCAGCGAGAATACAATCGTTTCCCGACAAATTTCTTTTCATGTCTGGCCTTCGTCAAATTGAACGGCAAGTTGGGAATGCTGTTCCCCCGATACTGGCGTGGCACGTTGCGAATTCGGTTCTAGCTTGCTTTAGGTGAATCCAGAAAAAGAACGGCAGACGGCTTCCACGATGGGTTCGCAACTTCGGCGTAGGCATCGGCCATTGCCAGCCAATTTTTTATCCGATTCTTCGGGCCAACGTTTTTCCCCCAGTATTCCACGAATAGCGCACTTTCGAGGTAGTGAGCGGCGTCTACCATTTGTGATTCAATCCTTTTCAATGCACGCTGCACATAAATCCCGCCTCGCTCAGGCCCTGCAGCACTGCCTGCGGAAAAGGCATCCCTGGTTGTCAGGATGCCGTGGTAGGTCAATAAATACATTATCGGATCAATATATTTGGTTCGGTTTCTCCCGGAACCAACGATCTGAGGGCACAGCAAAGAGGCCTCTGATCGCATCTTGAGCTTCTCATCGCTGCTAAGGTTGGCAAATAACCTGACCTGCATTGGCAGCGAGTGACCCTCATTCTGTTCCTCAAGCCACCACAAGCGCTCTCCAGGATTCAACCGGGCCCGAGCATAGTTGCGAATGTGCTCCATGCGGCCCTCCTCTGAAAGGGAGGAAAACTGTGCATAGGTGATGCCAAACTTTTCAAATAATGATTCTTGGGCATCAATATCAACCTCGAATCTGGGAACATGCGATGTTCTTACATGCATGACGCATTCCTCGTAACGTCCCCAACGCACGGCAGGCTTCCCTCCCATTTTTCCAAATAAGACATAAATCTCTTTCACATTCTTGTTGCGAAAGCTTTCAAAAACGCTGTTGGCCACCGAGCGCCATGTATCGTTCGTTGTGAATTTCACCTCTACGCCGAATCCACCAAGAACGATGTCTGGAAAACCATACGGATGTGGGGAGAAATCGACCTGAATCTTGAACTGGCCCAGAAGGCATTGGATAACCTTCCTTACACGTTGCTCGAATTGTTTGGACTCACTGAATGCCTGCCCCGATCTGCACTCCTTGGTCAGCAGTTCACACGCCTGTGAAAGAATCGACTCAAATTGTTTGACGGTTGGCGATTTCATACTCGTCCTAAGAGAACCTTCTTGGAATAAGGATTCATTGCTTTCGTCCTCGCCGGGTGCGGGCTGCCAGTTCTTGCGTTGCTCTCACTCGCGTGGTCGCAATGAGCCTTTTCTTCCGTACTCCTTTTGTTTCCCGACTTTACAACGAGAGCTCGACGCCGAGGTCTCCAATGCGGCTCAGGGTGAGCCCATTGAGCGGGGTGGCGGCTGCCGCCATCTGCTTGAAGACATCTTCAATCGTGTAGATCCCGTTGGTGCCGGTCAGGGCCTGGATCAAGTCCCGCAGAATTTCCCAGTCGTCCCTGGCCTGGCCCGGAGGTTGGATGGCCTGGTTCAGGCGCTGGAGGCGGCCCTTGATGTTGATCATCGAGCCGCGTTTTTCCGCCCAGGCACTTGAGGGGAGAAGCACGGTCGCGTGTGGCGTTGTCTTGTTCGCCACAATCCCCATCGCCACCAAAATGTCCAGGCGTTTGAGACTCTCCTCGGAAACACCGCAGTCTGCAGCGTCCTCCCCGAGCAGGATCAGGCCCGAAATCGTGCCGCTGTCGATCCCAGCAAGGATTTGCGGGAGTTTGCCCGTGGCCACGCCAAGAAGCCGGGCCCCCGTCGTATTCGGGTTGCCATCGTCGGAAACCAGAAACCCGTCTCCCTGCTGGGGCCGGGGAAGGACGTCCACGTTGTCGATCCCCAGAGCTTTGGCCAGGCGGGCCACCAGAAAAAGCTCCTCATTGGTCATGCGCGCGGACGCGATGATCGCCGTCTCCTTCGGGTCGCGACCCTTGAGTTGCGCTGCGGCCGCCTCGATCGCGCGGCCCCACTTCGCCGGCTCCGCCTCGCCCCGCAGACGCGGCTCTTTCAGCCGGTCCTCTCCCGTGAGATAGTGAAAATTCAACCGGTGGCTGTCGGGCATCCAGCACGAATTCACCGCGTCGTTCTCGCGCGGCGTGATCCGGTAAACCACGTTCTCGCGGCTGGAAATGATGATGTTCGATCCGGTGCCGCAATTGACATCGATGCTTTTGGTCTCCTTCAAAAACCACACGCGCATCTTGAAGCGGAAATCCTTGCTCGTCAGCGCACCGACCGGGCAGATGTCCACCGTGTTCAGCGAATAGTTGCTGTCCAGCCGCTTGCCGGGATACACCGAAAGCGTCGTGTGGCTCCCGCGATTGAGAAAGCCCAGCACGTCGTCATGCGCAATCTCCTGCATAAACCGGATACACCGGGAACACATGATGCAGCGCTCGTCGTCGAGAACAATCCGCTCGCCAATGTCCACCCGCTTCGGCTTCTTCACCTTCTCCTCCACGAACCGCGACTCCCCCTTGCCAAACTCCACCGAAAATTCCTGGAGCCGGCACTCCCCGGCCTGGTCGCAGATCGGGCAGTCGAGCGGGTGGTTGATCAGCAAAAACTCCATCACCCCGTTCCGACATTCCTGCACCATCGGGGAATCCGTCTTCACCCCCATCCCCTCCGAGATCTCCGTCGCGCACGAAATCGCCGGCCGAGGCCCCCAGTTGATCTCCGGTCGCCCGTCGACCCCCAGCACCGGCTTGCGGTCGGGCGTCATCTTCGGCATGCCCAGCTCCACCAGGCACATCCGGCAGTTTCCCGGGGAACTCAGCTTCGGATGATAGCAGTAGTGCGGGATGAATTTTCCGCTTTTCATGCAGGCTTCGATGAGGCGCGTCCCTTTCGGAAACTGCTTCCACTCGCCGTCCACCTGCACATTGACCATTGTGACTTCCGTCGCCGTTCCGCTCATGATGAAAATATTCTGTAAATGAATTCGCCCGCCGGGGCAATTCCGATGCGCAAGGTATCAACCGCTCCGCTTCTTTCGGCAAGAAAAACCCGTGCCAACGGAAAATCTTCGCGAAGGAACCGCCAGCTCCGCCAATTTCACTTGACGCCTGAGGGCGGGATATATCCCTTCGGAACCCATTATGCGCTTGGTTGTCTGCTCGCGGGAACAGATGCCGGAATTCGCTTCAGCTTCCCTCACCCACTTTGTGAGCCTGATCGACCCGGAGGATGGTCAACGCCCTGTCACTCCGCCCGTGCATTCGCGGCACCACGCGCAGTTGTTGTTCCACGACGTGGATGACGTCGAAGCGACGCTTCCGGATTTTGCGAGGTATTCGCCCCCGGAGGCTGACGACGTTCGGAGTTTGGTGGAGTTTGGCCGTGCCCTCGCCGCACTCGAGAGCTGGAGTCTGCTGGTGCAAGGAGAGGCGGGGATCAGCCGCTGCTCGGCGGCGGCCATGATCATTCTCGTCGCGGTGGGATACCAGCCTGCGGTGGCATTTGGAATTGTGAGACGCGCCTGCCCGGAAATGCTTCCGAACCGGCGCCTGCTCCGGCTCGCCGATGAGACCTTGAGAACAGGCGGCCAGCTGGAAAAAATGGGGACCATTTACCGCAGGAAGGCCTTTCAGCGTGCCGGCTACGCGGATCCCACCGAAGAATTGGCCAGTGGATATATCCGATCCGGAAGGGGATTCCGCAAGGCTTTCGGGCAAATCCCCCGCAGTTGGAAGTCCGTCGTAAAAAGGCTGGGGATCCCGAACCGCCGCGCAAGCGACCGGGCGGCCGCACTTGCCAGCATCATGGGATCGCCCTTGGAACTCCGGGTCGATGCCCGGATCAAGGTGTCCCTCCTGCACGAAATGGTTTACGTATTGGATGGAAGCGACCCGGTCATGATGGCGACGGTTACGGTGGGGACACCAGAGCGTCCTCCCCCGATGGGGCAATTTCGCGTCCTGTCAAAAATCGAGCACTTCTGTTCGAATACCTTCGGGTTTTGGATCAATGGGGACTCCGTGATCTCCGGAGACGCCATGCAGTGCCCCGGCTCCGGCTACCGCTACAACGAGTTCCCGCTGGATTACTATGTTTCGTTCTATCCGGGTTACGGATTCCACGTTGGGGCGGCATGGGACACCTCCATCCCCCACGGTTGCCTCCGGCTTCACGAAAAGGCCGCGAGAGAGCTCTATGCCCTCGTCCGCATTGGAACCCCGGTCTACGTTTCGGAGACCCAGCCGGAGGACCTGACCATCGGGCGCCACCATCCGAAAAACATGGACTTCAATTCTTCGGGGTCTGGCAACGGAAGCACGGCCTCCCCCGTCATCCTTGGCGGGCCGCGCAGGACCGCCCGGCCGGCGTGATCCCGTGGCTCCGCAGAAAATTTAGATTGCCATCTCCCCTGAGGTGCTCCGGAGATGGATGGTTTTTTGGGTGAGGTTGTGGACGGCGCGGATGTAGCGGACCGTTTTGCTGCGGGAGCGCATCAGGATCGAGTGGGTCACGGCCGTGTTCCCGACCAGTTTGACGCCCGGGAGAAGGGCACTGTCGCTGATGCCCGTGGCGCAGAAAATCGCGCTCTCTCCGCCGACGAGATCATCCCGGTAATAAACCCGATCGAGGTCCAAGGCGGAAAATTGGGTGAGCAGCTCCGCGCGCTCGGCGTCATCCCTTGGCCACATCCGAAGTTGGATCTCGCCGCCAAGCGCCTTCAGCGCCGCCGCCGTGAGGATGCCTTCGGGGGCACCGCCAATTCCCGCGTAGAGATCCACGCCGGAATCCGGAAGGGACGGGGCCACCGCCGCTGCAATATCCCCATCGGAGATCAACCGCAGCGAGGCCCCTTCCTTGCGGACCGTGTCGATGTAGGGCTGGTTGCGGGGCCGGTCGAGAACGACCACAACAAGGTCGCTGATCCGCTTCTTGAGCGCCGTGGCGGCGATCACCAGCGTTCGGTAAAATGGGGACTCCAGCCGGATCGGTGCCAAGTCGTTCTTGCTGATAGCGCGAGCGACTGCGGGGCCGTAGGCGATCTTTTCCACATAGAAGCTGGGGATATTGACCATGTTCGCAAGTTTGCCCCCCGGCACCCAGGCCGAGGCCAGGACGGAGATCGAATTCGGGAGCCCCTTCGCGATATTGCTGGTTCCATCGATGGGGTCGAGCGCGATGTCGAAGCGCGGGGAGCCCTCCTTCCATGTGCCGAGCTTGTCTCCAAGGAAAATCCCGGGGGCATTGTCCTTGATCCCTTCACCAATCACGACTTCGCCGCTGATGTCCACCAGGTCGAAGACCCCGTAGATGGCGTCGCAGGCCGCCGCGTCGGCGGCCTCCTTGTCCCCTCGCCCCATCCAGTGGATGGAGTTCAGCGCGGCGTTCTCGGTGGCGCGGACAAATTCAAATTCGATGGTTCTCTCGACATCGTTAAAGGCGGTGTTTTCTTCCATGGCGATCAATCTTCGTGGGATAGGGCAGCGGCGGTGAACCCTTTAAACAGGGGGTGCGGAGCATTGGGCTTCGACTGGAACTCCGGGTGATATTGGCACGCGATGAACCAGGGGTGGTTCGCAATTTCAACGATCTCGACGAGATCGCCTTCAGGAGACGTTCCCGCAATCACGAACCCGCGCTTCTCCATTGTTTCCCGGTAGGCCATGTTAAACTCATACCGGTGGCGATGCCGCTCGAGAATCTCCACCCGGCCATAGACCTGATGGGCCAGGCTGCTTTTTGCGAGAAGCGTGGGGCAGGTGCCCAGGCGCATGGAGGCCCCCTTGTCGGTCACTTCTTTCTGCTCCTCGAGAATGTGGATGACAGGATGCGGTGTGGCGGGGTCGAACTCGGTACTGTTGGCCCCCTCGAGCCCGCAGACGTGCCGCGCAAATTCAATGGTGGCCACCTGCATGCCAAGGCAGAGACCAAGGAACGGGGTCCGGGACTCCCGCGAGTAGCGCACAGCTTCAATTTTTCCCTCGATGCCCCGGTCTCCAAATCCTCCGGGAACAAGAACGCCGGCCACGCCGCGGAGATATTTGTCAGCCCCTTCCGCCTCGATGTCCTCGGCATCCACCAGCACGAGGTCGATCCCGCAATCGTGCGAGGCCCCGGCGTGGGTCAGCGATTCGTAGATGCTCTTGTAGGCGTCTTGCAGCTCGATGTATTTGCCCACAATCGCGATGCGCACCCGCTTCTTCGGGGAGATCACCCGGTGCACAAACTTCTTCCAGTCGGTCATGTCCGGCTGAGGGACCTCGAGTCGAAGGATCTTGCAGACGATGTCATCCAGACCCTCAGCCTGCAGGTTGAGGGGAGCCTCATAGATGGTGTGCTCCACATCCCCGGCTTCAATCACCGCTTCGAGCGGGACGTTACAGAACAATGAGAGCTTCTGGCGCACATCGGCGTCCAGGGGCATCTCGGTGCGGCAGATGAGCACCTGCGGCTGCAGGCCGATCTCGCGAAGCTTGGCGATGCTTTGCTGGGTGGGCTTCGTCTTCAGCTCGCCGGCCGCCTTGATGAACGGCACGAGCGTGACGTGCATGATGATCGCGTTCTCCGCACCAACCTCCAGAATAAATTGCCGGATCGCCTCCAAAAATGGCAGCCCCTCAATGTCGCCGGTCGTTCCGCCAATCTCGGTGATGATGATGTCCCCGCCGGAGGTTGCCCCCAGCTCCCGGATCCGGCCTTTGATCTCGTCGGTGATGTGAGGGATCACCTGCACCGTTTTTCCGAGGTAGTCTCCGCGGCGCTCCTTGGCGAGCACGGTCTCATAGACCTGGCCGCTCGTCAGGTTGTTGGCCCGCGTCAGCACGCAGTCGGTGAACCGCTCGTAGTGGCCGAGATCGAGATCGGTCTCCGCCCCGTCGGCCAGAACATACACTTCGCCGTGCTGGAACGGATTCATCGTGCCAGGATCCACGTTCAGATAGGGGTCGAGCTTCTGAAGGACCACCTTGAGCCCCCGCCGCTCCAAAAGCGTTCCCAAGGATGCCGCCGCAAGCCCTTTACCCAGGGAACTCACCACGCCGCCAGTCACAAAAATATACTTCATGCCGCGCGATACTAGGGCGATGCGGAGGAAAATCCAGCAGCTTGTCAAAACCGCCGGATTTTCATTGAGCTATCGGGCCGCGTCGGACACTTTGGCGGCACATGGAACTGGTGAACCTCACGCGGCGCACGGAGATCGGCTCGAATTCCTACTGGCTGAAGATCGGCGGCAAAAACCTGATCCTCGACGCGGGCCTCCATCCCAAGATGGAAGGCCGGGCTGCCGCACCGGATTTTTCGCTGGTGCCCGAAGGCTCGGTGGATGCCATCATTTTGACCCATGCCCACCAGGATCACGTGGGAGCCCTGCCGCTCCTCACGCGGCGCGAACCCCAGGCCCGGGTCTTCATGACCGCGCCGACGGCCCGGGTCGCCGACGTGATGCTCCACAATTCCGTCAACGTCATGCTCCGCCAGCGCGAGGATGACGGCATCACCGATTACCCGCTCTTCACCCATCGCGGGGTTGAATTTTCCTCCCGCGCCTGGCACACGCGCCCGCTCCGGAAGCGGTTTAACCTGAAAGGCGACCCCTCGGAAAGCGACCAGGAGGTGACGTTTGAACTCTACGATGCCGGGCACATTCTCGGCTCGGCGGGGGTTATGATCCGCTGTCGCGGCCGATCCGTGTTCTATACCGGAGACGTGAATTTTGAACCGCAGACGCTCATGCGCGGGGCGGAATTCCCGGAAGAGGGGGTGGACGTCCTCATCATGGAAACCACTCGGGGCGACGCCCCCGTCCCCACCGGTTTCTCCCGCGCCAATGAGGAGGATCGCCTGGCCCGCGGCATCCGGCGCGCTTTCGACGCGGGGGGCAGCGTCACCATTCCTGTCTTTGCCCTCGGCAAAACCCAGGAGCTGCTTGCCATGCTCTGGAAGATGCGGCTGAAGGGTCTGCTCGCGCCTGTTCCGATCTACATCGGGGGACTCAGCACAAAGATCACCGGCCTCTATGATGCGACCGCCGCCGAGTCCGTTCGAAATCACCCCGAGCTCCTCCTGCTCCAGGAAATGGCCCCCTACGTCCTTTCCGGAAACGAAATTCAAACGATCTCACCAAAGAAAAAATGCATCTTCGCCCTCTCCAGCGGGATGATGACCGAGCACACGCTGTCAAATATTTTCTGCCGCCGGATCCTCGGCGATGCCAACCAAAGCCTCTTCTTCGTCGGCTACTCCGACCCGGTCTCCCCGGCAGGAAAAATCCGGCGGGCCGCGACGGGCTCAGAGGTAACGTTGGAGGAGGGCACCCCCCCCATCACACTGCGCTGTCACATCGAGGAGTTTCAGTTCAGCGCCCACTCCTCCCGCGACACCCTCCGGAACTACGCCCTCCTCCTCAAGCCGAAGAAGGTCGTCCTGGTCCACGGCGACAAGACGGCCATCGACTGGTTCCAACTCGCCCTCTTCAAGGAGCTCCCTGAAACAGAAGTCATCATCCCCGAACCCGGGCGCGTGGTCCCCCTCTGAAGTAAGGAAAAAGGATGGTTCCTCAGGCCCCGTCGAACTGGCTGAGGTGCTGAAGACGCCTGGAACGGTCTTCGATCTGCGCGGCATCAACCGTTTTGAGGCGCTCGAGGCTGAAGGCTTCGACGTTGAAACTGGCCAGCACCGTTCCGAAGACGACGCCGCGGCGCAGGGAACCAAAATCCACCGGGCCGGAGTCAACCTCCCGGGCCAATATGCCGGCAAGGCCGCCGGCGAACGTGTCGCCCGCACCCGTCGGATCGTGGATCTCCTCCAAAGGAAATGCCGGGCAGCTAAAGAACTCACCCTTTGCGCTGAAAAGCAGGCAGCCGTGCTCGCCCTTCTTGATGGCAACGAATTTTGGCCCCATCGCCATGATGGCTTTGGCGGCTTTGACGAGATTCGATTCACCGGTAAGCTGGCGCGCTTCGCCGTCGTTCAGGATCAGCATGTCCACGCGGCCAAGGAGGCGTATGAGCGAGTCCTTGGCGATGTTGATCCAGAGGTCCATCGTGTCGGCGATGACAAAGCGGGGTTTCGTGACCTGGTCGAGCACATGGTGCTGTAGGTCGGGCGCGATGTTGGCCAGCAGGACAACGGGCGTTGATTTGTAGGTCTCCGGAAGGTCCGGAGTGAAGTGCTCAAATACGTTGAGGGCAACCGAACGGGTCTCGCGCGTGTTCATGTCCTCCATGTATTCACCGGACCAGCGGAATGTCTGGCCGGGCACAACCTGGAGCCCGCCAAGGTCAATCCGGCGGCTTTTGAGCAGCTCAATGTGCTCCTGCGGAAAGTCATCTCCGACGATCCCCACAAGATTCACCGGACTGAAATACGCCGCCGCAACGGCCCCGTAGGAGGCCGAACCGCCGAGGAGGTTGGGATGCTCCGCCGCCGGGGTCTTGATGTCATCCAGAGCGATCGAACCGACAATAAGGACAGACATGCGATTAGAGGGACTTGCAGAACTCTTCGATGCGATCGAGGCCGGTCTTGATCACGTCCAAGCTTGTCGCATAGCTGAGGCGGACCGTGCGGTCGTCGCCAAATGCGATGCCCGGGACCACGGCCACGTTTGATTTGCTGAGCAGGCGGTCGGAGAAATTCTGCGATTTCAGGCCGAGTGAGCTGACATTGGCCAGGACGTAGAAGGCGCCGAGCGGCTTCACGGCGGAGACGCCCGGGATCGCGCTGAGGCGCTCGAACATGTATTGGCGGCGGATGTCAAATTCCTCACGCATATCGGTCACGCACTGCTGGTCCCCGGTCAGCGCCGCAAGCCCACCATACTGGGCAAACGAACACGGGTTGGACGTCATGTGGCTCTGCATCGAGTCGATCGCCTTGGCCAGCGGCTCGGGGGCGGCAAGGTAGCCCAGGCGCCATCCGGTCATCGCGTAGGCCTTGCTGAAGCCGTTCACCGTGATCGTCAGGTCGTAGGCCTCCGGGGTCAGGGAGGCGATGCTGATATGCTCGGCCCCATCGTAGGTCAGCTTCTCGTAAATTTCGTCGGAGAGGATGTAGATATCCTCCTCCGCAGCGACCTCGGTGATCGCGCGAAGCTCCTCGCGGCTGTAGACCGATCCCGTCGGATTGCCCGGCGAGTTGATGATCACCATCTTCGTGCACGGCGTCATCGCATTTTCAAATTCCTCGGCAGTCATTTTCCAGCCGTTCTCCTCCTTGGTGTTGACGATGACCGGCACGCCGCCGGCTAGGCGCACCATTTCCGGGTAGCTCAGCCAGTAGGGGGCGGGAATCACAACTTCATCGCCGGGGTTGACGACAGCGGCGATGGCATTGAAGCAGGACTGCTTGGCCCCGCAGCTCACAATGATCTGGCTGGGTTTGTATTCTAGCCCGTTGTCGGCTGCAAATTTCTTTGAGATCGCCTGGCGCAGCTCCGGGATGCCGGAGCTGGGCGTATATTTCGTGTGCCCGCTGGCGAGCGCTTCGGAGGCGGCGGCCTTGATGTGCTCGGGGGTGTCCATGTCGGGCTCGCCCGCTCCAAATCCGCAGACATCAACGCCTTCGGCCTTGAGGGCTTTGGCTTTGCTGTCGATGGCCAGGGTGAGGGACGGGGTGAGTTCGCTGAGTCGGGACGCAATTTCCATAGATTTTGAGTGTGATGGTATTAGACGGACAAACCGTGGGCTTCAAGCAACGGTTTGAGATTGTTTTCTTCCACGCGGAGGATCTTCATCTCGCGACGCGCGTTCTCCGGGGAGTCCGACGCGTGCGCGGCGTTGATCATGACCGTTTGGCCGAATTCTTTACGGATCGATCCGGGGGGGGCTTTCGAGGGGTCGGTCGGGCCGAGCACCTCGCGGATTTTGGCTACCGCGTCGATGCCGCGATAGACGAGGGCCACGCACTTTTCCGTGCCGGGGGTCTCGCGTTTGTCTGCAGGGCACTGTGAAGGGCGCGCGCCTGACATAAATTGGATGATCGTCTCCCAGTGGGCGCGGGCGGCCACCGGGCCGAGCAGGTTGCCGAGGTCGGTTTCAGCCGTCCCGCCAAGCGGGATTCCCAGCTCTTCCTCCACGACAAGCCGGGCCCGCTTGCCGCTGGGTTCGCACATTTTTTCGAGCAAAACATCCAGCACCGGACCGTAAAACTCCGAGGCCTCCGCCACGCTCATGTGGTGGACTTTGAACCCGACAATCGCAAGGCCACTGCGCGAAAACGTGTCGATCACCCCGCCCGGGCGGGCATTGGCAAACCGGAAATTGTCCGGCTTGATCAGCACGAGCGTTGTCTCGACGTTTTCACCGGCAGGAAAAATCACGCTGTCTTCGAGTACCCCCGCGTCGGCGTCGGAATGGCGTCCCCAAAGCGCCAGATGCTCGCGAGCCGTGGCGGCATCCGGGGCCGCCAGCACGGCAGGTTCAAAATAGACGACCCGGCCGTCCTCAACAATATAGTCTCCGTAGGTATCGCGGATCGTCTCACCCTTGGGCCGCTCAGCCACAATCGTGCCGGTCACGCTCCGCGTCTTGAGAACGGCATCCTCCCCGCGCAGGACCAGCAGCAGAACCCGTGCGGGGGTCCCGTCCGCAGGCGGCAGGAAATTTTTGCGGATGTAGGCGCGAATGAGTTCCTGCGTCGCCTCGTGCTTGGGGTCGCACGGGCCCGTCGCTGTCTCGGCGTAGGCCTCGACCAGCTCGGGGGAGGGAACGAAAAGGCGGCCTCCGACCAGCTCAAGTCCCGTGCGCGCAAGAAGGCGCGCAATGATTCCCCCGGTCCGCGACTTGCGCAGCGAATACGGGGTGATGAGGACGTAGGAGAGTTCTTCTGCCATGAGAATTTTCGGTCCGCCAAAGACGTGGCGGGCCGGTCTTGGGCAGTCGGGCAACTTACCGGCGGTTCGAGCACCCCGTCAATCGGGAATTTCGGAGATCGTTCCCTCGAAGACGAAATCCGCGGGGCCAGTGAGAGTGACGTTGCGAAAGGTTCCTTCGGGAGTCTTTTCGAATCCCACGGTGAGAGTTTCACCGCCCCGGACGCGCACCGAGACCGGGGACGGTGTTCCAGAGGCGAGGTGGTGCAGGAGGGCCGTGGCGCAGACCCCGGTGCCGCACGCGAGGGTTTCGCCCTCGACCCCGCGCTCATAGGTACGAAGCGAGAGGCTCCCCGGCGAGAGGACCTGCGCGAAATTCGCATTGGTGCCCTTGGGTGCAAACGCCTCGTGACGCCGCAGCGCCGCGCCCAATGTCGTAATGTCCACCGCCTCGACATCCTCCACGAAGACAACCGCGTGCGGCACGCCGGTATTGAGGAAGTGCACGGAGGCCTGCTCCCCTGCGAGATCGAGCTCTGCAGGGGACCTGTGGTCGTGCGGAGCGCTCATGTTGACCGTCACAAGCTCCGCGGAAAACCTTGCCGTGATGAGGCCGGCCGGGGTGTCAAAGCTGAGGGATTCAGGAGCCCCTGGAAGTAACCGAGCCGCAAACCGCGCGAAGCAGCGCGCACCGTTCCCACACATGTCCGCCTCTCCGCCGTCCGCATTGTAATATCTCATCCGGAAGTCCGCCCCGCTCTCCGATGGCTCCACAGCCAACAGACCGTCGGCCCCCACGCCACGGTGACGGTCGCAGAGGCGGGCGATCCCCTCCCCGGTGAGGCGCAGCGTGCCGGCCCGGTTGTCCACCACGACAAAATCGTTTCCCGCCCCGTTCATTTTCGTGAAATCCATGCCCCCTCCTTACACGATGGGCCCGACAAAGGCCACACCGATCCCATCCCGGCCCACCCCAAAAATCGGCCTTTTGTTTTCCTTGAAGTCCGCTGTGGAACATGAGACGTTCCACGCAACCTCTGGTGCCAATTCATCATGGATACCGGTCATGTGGGCACCAAAATCCCCTTTGTTCCGGTCAATGCATGGCGCCTCTTTGTTCCTTGCGACACGCTGAACGGCTGTGACTTCGCCGGGGGATGCGCAGCTCCAGAGGCGAACCAACGGCCGGCGGACCCGAACAATGGGACCCGCAGCCAATCTGAAAACTACAACATGCCAACTGATTACTCGCCGAGCGGATCGCGCCGCTCGTCCCGCCGGGGCGGACGCCGCCCGCGCAGCGGAGAACGTTCCGCGACCTCCACACGCTCGGAGTCCTCGAAACCCGCCAAGAAGAAAACCCTCATCGAAAAAATCCTCGGATTTTTCGGTGGCCAGCCGGAGCCGGTCTCGCGCAAATCGGCATCGACCCGCTCCTCTTCCCGCTCGTCGGAGAAGAGCCCGGAGCGCAGCTCCGAAGGGCGCCCGGAGAGGGCTCCCCGCGGAGACCGCCCCACCGGCATGCGCACGCCGGAGATCGTGGAGGTCAGCTCCCCGCGTCTCTATGTCGGAAACCTGTCGTTTGATGCCTCGGAGAGCGACCTCTTCGAGCTCTTCAACGGCGTGGGGACCGTCCAGAACGTGGAGATCGTGATGAACCGCCACACCATGAAGTCGAAAGGCTTTGCCTTCGTGCAGATGCAGTCGGTGGACGAGGCCAAGCGCGCCGTCACCGAGCTCCACGACAAGGAGTATATGGGCGGCCGCAAGCTCGTTGTGAGCGGAGCCAAGGCCGTCGAGGAGCGCCGCAGCGAGCGCAATCGCCAGCCTGAACAGTAAACAAAAATCCAACCCGGGTCCCCGTCCGATCATCGTGACGGGGCCCACGGGGGTTGGAAAATCCGCCCTCTCGGTCGAGTTGGCGGAGCACCTCGGGGCCGAGATCATCGGGGCGGACGCCTTCCAGATCTACGCCGGGCTTCCGATCCTCACCGCGCAGCCGGGTCCGGAGCTGACCGCGCGCGTCCCCCACCACCTCATGGGAGTCCTGGCCCTGGACGAGGTCTGCCATGCCGCCCGCTACGTGGCCATGGCGCGCGAGGCGATGGCAGATATCCAAAGCCGGGGGAAAATCCCGTTGCTGGTGGGAGGAACCGGGCTTTACTTGAAATCTCTCACCCACGGTCTCGCGGACCTGCCGCCGGTGGATGCCGGGCTCCGAAGCCGCATTGCCGCGATGAGCCCGCTGGAGGCGATCGCCCGCCTGCGCGAAGCCGACCCCGACGCCCCGGAGCAAATTGATATCCACAACCCCGTGCGCGTGCGCCGCGCCCTGGAAATCGTGCTGTCCACCAGTCGCCCGCTGGCCAGGTCCCGCTCCCATTGGAAAGCACCCTCCGGAGAATTTCGAGGACTCCTCCTCGAGCGCGACCGC
>JBGSJQ010000013.1:0-4357 GCA_041741775.1 Terrimicrobiaceae bacterium
TCTTCCTGCCGGGCAGGATGACATCCTGCATGATCGTCGAGCCGTATCCATGGAGCATGGTCGCCTGCGAGGCCAGGAGGCCGAAAAGTCCGATGGCGCAGAAGCAACCCTTGATGCCGGGGGCGAGCAGCAGGCCCAGGGCCATGGGCATCGACATCTGGGTTTCGATCTGGGGATTGCCGATTCCAGCGAGCCCCTCTTTCACCTGCTGGGCCTGCGCAGCAAAATCAGGATGATGAAGGACGGTGAATGCCCCGATGGAGATCATCGTCAGCATCGCCGAGGAGCCGAAGCCTCTCCAGGAGCTGAGGATGCCAGCCATCTTGCTTTCGTGGGCATTGCGGGCGGCGGCGGCGAATCCCTGCTGCCAGGCATAGCTGCGGTAGGTGTAGAGGGTCAGTGCCAGGCCGAAGAGGATGAACCATCCGTCGAAGTCGGCCCGGCCACCGATGTCGAACGGGTTGATGTAGGACTGCCCCTCGGCTCCCGAGAGCATTGCGTCATGCATCTGGCTGTAGGACAGCGTGAGGAGGAGCGCAACCGCCACAATCAAATAAAACACCATCGAGATCAAACCCTCGAGACAATCGGTGACCATCACGCTGATCTGCCCGCCCATCAATGTCATCAGCAGCGAGAGCGCCATCAGGGCCAGCATCACGGGAATGAACGTCGGCATCGTCCAGCCGAGGAGAGCGAACTCCGGTGGCATCCCCAGAAAATAGACAAAAAACCGTGCGCCCACGGCCGGCTGGACCCCGAAATTCAGCAACCCGGAAAAGACGTTCAGAAAGCTAGAGAACACGCGAATTCCCTTGCTGTATCGCATCTCAAAGAATTGGTGGAACGTGAGCGCCCTGGTCTCCCGGAACCGATAAATCACAAGCCCGAACAGACCGAGGAGGAGACTCAAGAGCCCTGTGGAGTTGTCCCAGAATTTCAGCGACAACCCGGCCTTCGAAAACACTTCGAGGGCGACCACGAGGGTCACGAGCCCCACCGCCGTCTCGCCAGCCGCGGTGCAGATGAGAAAACGCCCGGCACATCTCCCGGCCGCCAGAAAATCCGCAACCCCGTGCAGGTAGCGCCTCAAGACCAGTCCGACGCCCAGCACCACCGCAAGCGGAATGCTGATCACTGCGATGTCGAGCGGGGAGAGATTCATCCCGCGCATTCTCCCTCCACACGGCAAAAATTCAAAACATCCACTCTTTTAGCGTAAAAGACCCGGATGGGAGTCAGGCCTTCCTTTTGCGTTTGGGGAGTTGCCGCTTGGTCGTTGCCCCTTCAACGAGTTCGCCCTCGATCATGATCACCTTCGGATTCAGCGGAAGGCCGGGTTCGTTGCGCTGGATCTGGGCGGTGAGCGAGTCCATGGCGGCCGCGCCGATGCGTTCGGGCTGAGGGTCGATCCCGGTTACCCCCCCGACGGTTCCCGCAAAAGCCGCATAACCAAACTTTCCAGGAATGTCGAACCCCTGCCCGCGCAGGAATTCCAGAAGACGCTCGTCCGGCCCGATGACCACATCCGGCTTTTCCCGTCGCAGCCAGGAGGCGATTTCCTTGCCCAGGGAAGGGGCCTGCATCGGCAGGATGTGGTCGGGTTCGCGCAGGACCTCATGGTGAAACCAATGGAAGGCCGCTGTCGAGCCGTGGTGCTCCCGGCGTTCCTGGTCGGGGTTTGTCACCATGGCCATCCGCCGGTAGCCCAGGCCGTGCAGGTATTCCAAAAGCCGGATCTTCGCCGTGAATTCGGAGGAGTGCCCATGCCCCAGATTCTGGCACATCACATGAGGCGCGCATCAGATTCTTACTGAGAATGGCATTTTTTACTGGACGGTAAGAATGGCTATTTCTGGTGAAAATCATGATTTTGGCAAGGGTGGCGCTCATGCGGTTGCGTTGAAGGCTTTCTCGAACTCCGCTGCTGCGGTCATCATGTCCTCGAAGCTGGGGGTGTCGCCAAAGAACATCGGGCCGAGCATTTCCTGGTAGTCGGCACGCCAGTTGGCGAGGTGCTCGGGCGGAGGCGAGAGACGGAAGGTGCCGGGCTTGTGCTTGGAGTAGTCCACCCAGGAGTAGCGGAAGAAAACTTCGCGATGCTCGGCCACGCGCTCAAAGAGAGCGGTGTCCACCATGGCGCGGTCGCCGACACCGGCACGCAGCAGGCACCAGAGATCGTAGTAGTGCCGGGCCATGCGGAGCTTTCGCGGTTTGTCGGCAGGGCGGAAGGTTTCCTCGTGGAGCAGGCACGCCTTTTCCCAGAACGTGCGTTCGGCGGCGAGAACCCTGACCGGGAAGGCGGCGTCCGGTGCGAATGCGGGAAAGGTCTCGATAACGTAGGGAAGGATCGTTTTTTCTTCATGGGGCCAGTCATCGGAGCGTGCCCCCAACTCGATCTTGACCACCGGCGGCACGTAACCGGCACTGCCGGCGGGGAAGACGGACGGATAGTGAAAGAGCAGGCACTGACCGTCGGGCATGTCGGGATCGACCTCGATTTTCCAGCCGGTGTCGCCGAGAGTCGCTTGGATCCGATCCGTCAGGCCAGGCAGCAGTCGGCCCTGCACCCATTCCCGGCAGGCCGCCATGAGCGCCTCCAACCGCAACCTGCGCTGTTTGTTGCTGGGGGCCTTGTCCGGCGCGGCATCGCCGCCGAAACCGAGGGCTTCCTTGTCCACGATGAGATCGATGTCCTCGGAGAATCGGTCGATGAGTTTCCATGCCTTCGAGAGTGAGGTGCCCCCCTTGAAGGTGAGGTGCTTGCCGATGCCCGGCAGGATGAAGAGTTCACGCAGGGTCCAGCAGACCCAGAAGTCTTTTTCCACGCTGAATGCCTGGAGGCCCATGGATTCGTCCACCTGCTGGAAGGCAAGGCGGCGACGCTCGACAGGCAGTTGCAGGAAGGCGTTCATGTGGCGGGCTTCGGCTCGGTCAATGGGCGGAGAAGATCGGCAATCCAAGCGGGTGCGTGGATGAGATCCTTGCGGATACCGGCGCGATCCTTGTCGTCAATCTGGCGGCGCAGGATCGCAACCACGTGGTCATCGACTTGGTCCTGCCCCAAGTAGCGCAGGGCTTGGATGAGAGTGCCGCTTTTTCGTCCGGCGGTGGCCATGTTGCGGGGGGTGGTGTGCTGGAGGATGATCTCGCGTTTGCCGATCTTCACCTTGCGTGCGGGGCCGTCGGTGAGGAAGACGACGCGCGAGGGCACCTGCTCGGAGAGGCCGAGCATGTTGGCGGCATAGGCTCCGGCGGGCTGAAGGCGGATGGCGTCGCGAACGATCAGGGCGCGAGCAATGGCATCGGCAGAAGGCGTGACGGTCCCCAGCACGGAATCCTGCACCGGGTAGTCGTAGAGGCCACGGGCAAGCTGGCGGATGGTGCCTGAGGCTTTGAAACGCTTCAGCGCGGACGCGACGCCGTTGCGCGTGCCAATGTCTAGCAACTGCGCCGGTGTAAATACCCAGCCCCGCCCTTGGCCGCGTATGCGATTCAGGACTTGAGCATCGGTCGATGTGGTGCATTTTGGCATGGTCTATCTGACACGAAAAATATCCATTATTTGTGTCAGAACAAGATTCATTTCGCAGCGGAGAGGAGAGCCGCCAGCGTCTGCCGGACAGCGGTGGAGCTTTCCAACCAAGCGGAAAGGGCGGAGGAGTGCTGGGGACATTTCCAAAAATCCGGCCTTGCGGGACAGGAGAGCAACCTCGCACGCACGGCCAGCGTGCTTCGCTTGGTGACGCTAGCGCGCATCTACGAGGAGTTCTCCGGATTCGCTTGGGACGAAAACCCCGAGACGTCGATTGACTACCTTGCTGAGAATCTCGCGATCGATCCGGTCGCTCTGGGCATCCTTGCAGCCCGTGCAACATCGGACAGTTTTGACGACACCTGCGACGAGGACGGATTCCAACTTCGCGAGTTGGCGATGGTCTATTCATCGAATGCCCAGCGAAAGGAAATTTATGCCTGCCTCTGCGCCGCCTACGGGGATGACTACATGCTCTACTCACGAATGAGCCGGACATATCCCTCTTCGGACAGGGATAGCTTCGACGAATTCGACGTGGCTCCTGGAAATTGCCAAGGACTCCAATACGTCCAAGGTGGCTTCTGCTGACCACTGCACAGAATCCCAAGCGCATTGCAGAGGGTTCAACGTCTTTGCCGTAACGGCCTCTGCCCCTGAAGAGACCTTGTTGTTTGCCAGAAAAACTGGCATGGCCCGAACGGGAAGGAGCTATCCGGCGATCCCTACGGGACCAAAGCTTTTATTGTTTTCAGGAAGGGGACCGGCGGGTCGATCCTGCAGCAGCGGCAGGCCACCAACATTTCCCTGCTTGGTGGCGGG
>JBGSJQ010000014.1:0-9820 GCA_041741775.1 Terrimicrobiaceae bacterium
GTGCGCGTCGTCTGGAATTCACGACTGCAAACAACCGCCGGCACCGCCAGCGCCCGCACCTGGGAGGTCGAAATCAACCCGCGCCTGAAGGACCACGGCACCGCCATCATCAACCGGATTCTTCGCCACGAACTTGCCCACCTCGTCAGCGTCTATCGCTCCGGACGACGACGGATCACCGCCCACGGACCGGAATGGCGCCAGGCCTGCGCCGACCTCGGCATCCCCAAAGAACCGCGATGCCACGACCTCCCGTTCAGACGCCGCCGCGTCACTAGAAAATTTTTCTACGCCTGCCCGGAATGTTCGACTGTGCTCGCCCGGGTCCGCGCCCTTCGCCGCCGCGTGGCCTGCGTCAAGTGTTGCCGCAAGTTCAACGGCGGGGCCTACCACGAACGCTTCCGATTCAAGCCCATCGAACCTCCGGTCGGGATTGCCGCCTGAACCGACCCCACAAAAAAATCTCTCTTTCTCCAGCGCACTCTCCCCGTCCAACCCGGCCGCCACCGCCTCCGCGCCAGCCCCCCAGATCCACAAAATTTGCGTTGGCAAAAAAATTGCGCTTGACCTGCGCCGCCGTTCCGCAATTTTCGCCATCCGCGCCGAACGAATATATTCAAATTTATTTGTTGCCAAAGCGCGCGGCTCTCAAATACTGCAATTCCTAACCAATAACTCATCCATGTCCGAAAAATCCATTGAAGAAAAAGTCAAAGACATCATCGTCGAGCAGCTCGGCGTCAATCCCGAACAGGTCACTCCGAATGCCTCGTTCATCGAAGACCTCGGAGCAGACTCTCTCGACACCGTCGAGCTGGTGATGGCTTTTGAGGAGGAGTTCAGCGTGGAAGTTCCCGATGAGGATGCCGAAAAGCTGCAGAGCGTCGGCGACGTCATCAAATACATCGAGGAAAAAGCCTCGAAGTAATTTCACCCGACAACCCAACTTTGAAAACACCCCGCTTCACGGCGGGGTGTTTTTTTTGTGCCAGCGGATAGGCGGGCATTCGTCTCCCCCGTCTACGAAGCGCTATCGCGCGGGTTTTCTCCGCTCTCGCTCCGGTTGCCCTCCCTGGGCCAAACATTCGACTTTCCCTTTTTACGAAGCGCTATCGCGCGGGTTTTCCGCTTTCCGCTTTCGACAAGAAATGTTATGCGCAGGGGATGGATCTTCTTCAATGCGACCTGCCCGGCATCACCAAACTGCGGAGCGGAAAAGTGCGGGAAGTCTTTGACCTCGGAGAAAACCTGCTTGTTGTGGCGACGGACCGGATCTCGGCGTTCGATTGCATCCTCCCCACCGCCATCCCTCACAAGGGCGAGGTGCTCACCCAGATGTCCGCATTCTGGTTTGAGACGCTGGATTTTGTGCCCAACCACTTCCTCTCGGCCACATTCTCGACATTTCCAAAAATTCTCCATCCGTTTGAGGAGCAGCTGGCCGGCCGCTCGATGCTGGTCCGCAAAGCCAAGCCGCTCCCCGTTGAGTGCGTGGCGCGCGGTTTCCTCGCCGGCTCCGGGTGGAAGGATTACCAGCAAACCGGCTCGGTCTGCGGCCATCAGCTTCCCCCGGGACTCCTCCAGGCATCCCCTCTCCCTGCCACCCTCTTCACCCCGGCCACCAAGGCCGAAACCGGCCACGATGAAAATATCACCTGGAGCGAGTGCCGGGGAATCCTCGGCGACGAACTCGCCCATGAGGTCCGCTCCCGAACGATCGAACTCTATGAGCACGGCCGCGCCAAAGCGACCGCTGCCGGCATCATCGTCGCCGATACCAAATTTGAATTCGGCATGGCCGGCGACGAACTCCTCCTCATCGACGAATGCCTGACCCCCGACTCCTCCCGGTTCTGGCCGGCAGAATCGTGCCAGCCCGGCGGCAGCCCCCCGAGCTTCGACAAGCAATTCGTCCGCGATTACCTCGAAACCCTCGACTGGGACAAAACCCCTCCCGCGCCGGCTCTCCCCCCCGAAGTCGCCGCCCGAACCTCGGAAAAATACCTCGAGGCGTTCGAAAAACTCACCGGACGCTCGCTCGCTTTCGGCTGAACAGCCCTTGCTCCAGGTCAAGAATTCATCGGATTCTCCGTACGTCAGATTGACGGAGCCGCCCGGGCAGGATGTATGTTCCTGCCGGACATGAGAAAAACTAATACAAGGGCTTTCCTTGAGATCCTGCTGTCTGTGGTGCTTCTGACACCCGCAGCGGGGTTTTGCGGAGCGTCTGAGCAAGGATCCGGCGAGTCAGCCCTCGCGGATTGGTGGAACGGGAAATACCTGACGGGCAACTGGTTTGGAGTGCGCGACACCCTCTCCGATCGGGGAATCACGTTCCGAGGCAAATATGTCGGGGTTTATTATGGGGTCGTTTCCAGCCAGCGGGGAGCGCGAGGGTTCTATGACCAGGATCTCTCGATGGATGCCGAAATCGATGCCGCCAAGCTCCTCCGCAGCGACGCGCTGGACGGATGGGCCGCTTTCGGCGGTGTCCGCTGGCGCGACCCGCGCGCCGCGTCCAACCCCAACTCGTTTGTTGAGGGCAACCCCATGTTCAACCCCGGCCGCTACCAGTCGGGCACCCAGTGGCGCCTCACTCACTTCGGCCTCAGCTACACCAGCGGCGAGATTTTTGGCGTCAAAAATTTCCTCACCGTCAAAGGCGGCTGGCTCCAGCCCCAGAAGGACTTCATCCTCCAGCCGCTCTCAACGCTCTTCACGAACAATGCGATCTGCAGTTCGAAAGGCCTGACCTACAACATGCCCTGGTCTTCGAGCCTTTCCACCTGGGGAGGCGTTCTGACGATCAAACCGGCCAATAACCTCTACGCCCGCGGAGGCCTCTACATGGCCGCTCCCCAGCTCACCGCCAGCAGCAACCACGGGCTCGCTTTCGCCGGATACGCTCCCAACCCCGCACGCAATGACCTCATGACCATGGTCGAGACAGGATGGACCCCTTCGTTCGGGCAAGCGAAACTCCCCGGCAAATACGCCGTCGGCGGATACTACTTCGGCGTCGATGCAAAGTCGTTTGACGGGCGCAAGTCCTCGAACGGTGTTTATGGGTTTTACTTCCAGGCCGATCAAATGCTCTTCCGCGAGCCATCGGTGGCAGCGGATCAAGAATCCAATAAATGCTGCATCCCGGCCGACGGAAAGTCCTCTGCCGATGCCCCGGATGGCAAAAGCACCATCGGGTTCAAAACCCCGGTCACCCCCACCCCACTCAACGAGCAAGGGCTCTCGATGTTCAACTTCCTGACGTTCGCCCCGGGCGACGTCAACCTCATCACCTTCTACTTCCAGTCCGGGTTCGTTTACCAAGGCGTCATTCCGGGGCGGGACAAGGATCAGGCCATGTGCGCCGTCGCCTACGGCAGCTACAGTCAGGAACAGATCCACGTGCTTCAGGACCACAACGTCTCCAACCAGGCCAACTTCACCATGGTCCTCGAAGCCGGCTACCGCGTCCATATCAACGACTGGTCCTACATCCAGCCCTACGCCCAATACGAAATCCGCCCAAACGGCACCGACGCCGTCGCCAATGCCACGGTCCTCGGATTCATGGCCGGCGTCATGTTCTAGGGGGCTGGTGGTGCGCCCCCCTCTGGTTGCGGAGGGCCATATCTTCCGGCGGCTTTTTGGGGCGCCCCCTGTCTGGACAGGCTTTCGGGTGCTGTGGTAGCGTCCGGCGCATGGCACAGGGATTCGACCAGAAGACGGGGAAAAAGGCCTTTGAGATCAACATGGACCGGAGGTTCTACGGGACCTTCGCGGAGATCGGGGCAGGGCAGGAAGTCGCTCGCAGGTTTTTTTCCGCCGGAGGTGCGGCGGGAACGATCGCCAAATCGATTTCGGCCTACGACATGTCGTTCAGCGATGCGATTTACGGGGCCTGCGGCCGCTATGTGAGCCGGGCGCGGCTGGACACGATGCTCACGCATGAAATGGACCTCCTGATCGAAAGGCTGGACCAGACTCTCGGGGCTGAGCGGCAATTCTTTGTTTTGGCGGACACCGTGGCAGCGCGCAGCTTCCGGCGGCATGACGAGTCGCACGGGTGGATGGGGCTCCGGTTCCAGCACGCGCCGCGTGCGCCGTTGAGCGAGATCATCCTGCACGTCCGGATGCTTGACCCGGAAAACTTGCAGCAGCAGGAGGCGCTTGGAATTTTTGGAGTGAATGTCATGCACGGAGCGTTCCATCTTGCCGACAAGCCGGAGGCGCTCATCGCTTCGCTTATGGATGACCTGTCACCCGGAAGGATTGCTGTGGACATGATCCGATTCTCCGGCCCCGCCTTCGAGGGGGTGGATAACCGGATCATGAGCCTCCAACTCGTCGTGCAGGGGCTCACGAAGGCCACGCTTTTCCGCTCGGATGGCGAGGTCGTTCAGGCCGCCGATGCGTTTTACAAGAAGCCGCTGCTTGTCGAGCGCGGCAGCTTCAGGCCGGTCACGCTTCTGACCGACGACATGCTCGCCTGCGCTCGGCGGATGTTTGAAAAAGAGGAGCCCGTGGCCGGGACAGAGCCGGAGATTTTGATGGAAATCACCATGAAGAACCTTCTCGCGACCGGCCACTTGGATCTTCAGGATTTCCTCGACCGCGTGGACATGCTCGGCGCACTCGGTCACACGGTGCTGATCTCGAACTACGGCGAGTTCCACCGGCTGGTCAACTACCTCTCAATCTACACCGACAAAATGATCGGCCTCCCGTTGGGTATCCCGGGAATGCACGAGCTCTTCGAAGAGAAATTTTACGCCGACCTGGAGGGTGGGATCCTCGAAGGGCTTGGACGGCTGTTCAAACACGGCGTGAAACTCTATGCCTATCCGCGCCTGATGCCGGATGGCTCGCTGGTCACCGCCTCGAATTTCGAGGTGGCTCCAAATCTCAACCACCTCTACTCCCACCTGCTCGAAAACCGCTTTATTGAGGGGATCACCGACTACGCGCCTGACCACCTCCCGATCCGCTCCGCCGACGTGCTGACCCTGATTCGCAAAGGCGATCCCGCATGGGAAAAGATGGTTCCGCCAGCCGTGGCGGAGATCATCCGTGCCCGCCGCCTGTTCGGCTGTTTCTGATCCATGCCAGAGACATCCCCCAGGCGTCCTGTCTTTCGACGTCCGCCCCGCATCCTGGTCGTTTTTGTGCAGGTTTTGGTCAGCACGGGGCTGCTCGGCTGGCTCCTTTCGCGATCGGATTTTCGGGCGTCGCTCGCCGGGGTCCTTCGTGCGGCAGACCCCGCCTGGCTGGCTGCCGGGCTCGCGCTGGCCGGTGTCGTTCATCTGCTGTGCCTCGTGCGCTGGCAGATCTTTTTGCGAATGGTGGGCGTGCGGGTTGGCTTGGTGGAATCTACCGGACTCTTCTTTGCCGGGCTGTTCAGCGGGCTGTTTTTGCCCGGGGGAGCGGGAGGGGATCTCGTGAAAATCGGCCTCCTGGCGGCGCGGGGTTACGATGTGGGCCGCTCGGCGCTGTCGGTGGTGATGGACCGCTTGGCCGGCTCGGTGACGATGATCCTTGTGGGGGTCACGCTGCTGGGCACGCAATACGACTGGCTGGCGGGGAGCCCCATCACTGCGGGGCTGGTGCAGAGCATTGGCATCTACCTGTTTGTCCTGGCGGCTCTCATTTCCGCCTCGGTGGCGCTGAGTTCCGGCAGGGTGGTTTCCCGACTGCCCGCGCATTGGCCGGGGCGGGCCAAAGTGCTCGAACTTTCAGGCGCCTATTTTGAATGCGCCCGCCAATGGCCTCGAACCCTGCAGGCACTTGGGGTGTCGCTCGTGATGCTCGTCTTGTTTTTTCTGACCTACTACTGTGCCGCGCGCGCATGCGGAGTCGATCCCGGCGTGCTCCGGTTCCTGGCCATCATGCCAACGGTGGACATCCTCGCCGGGCTTCCGGTCAGCTTCGGTGGTCTGGGAGTTCGGGAAGGGGTCTTTGTTCTCCTTCTTGGAACCTTGGCCGGAGTTCCGGCCGCCACCGCCGTCGCAATCTCCCTGGCCGGCTACACGCTCTCCGCAGTCTGGGGACTCCCCGGCGCATTCCTGTGGCTTATCAGGAGGCCCGCGCTATGAATACTGCCGCACTCCGCGCCGCCGACTGCTTTCGCAGTTCGAAATTCCTCCACGGATATGCCAAAGGTAAAACCCGCTGGGATCCCGCCTATCCCGCCGTGGCTGACATCCTTCGCACGTCCTCTCACCCGCAGATGGATATTGGCTGCGGGATCGGACTGCTCGCGGCCTACCTCCGCGAAGAGGGACTCGCCCAGCCGATCCTTGGAATCGAGCCAGATGCCGGCAAAGTTCATTCGGCCCGGGAGTGCGTGGCGACGCGCTACCCCGGGTTGACATTCGACACAGGCGACGCGCGCTCTCTCCCGGGATTCTCCGGGGACATGGTTCTGCTCGACATCCTGCACTACATGGCCCCCGACGAACAGCAGACCGTGCTGCGGGGCGTTGCCGAACGGATTGCCCCTGGCGGGTGCGCCTTGATTCGGACGACATTCCGGGACCACTCCTGGCGCTACTACGCGACATTACTTGAGGAGGTTGTCGTGCGTGCGACCGGCTGGGTCCGGGGCGGACGCTGCCAATTCCCCACCCGCCGCGAGGTGGAATCCGCCTTCCCTGCTCCGCAGTTCGTCGTCACCACGCGCCCGCTGTGGGGTCGGACGCCCTTCAATAGCCACCTGGTGCTGATCCGACGGAGGTCCTGACTTTTCTTGGCAAACCTCCTTTGTGGAGCGAACATCTACCGTCTGCGACAAACCCATGCCCACACTTGCCACCACTGTTGACGGACTCCGCCTTCCGAACCCGTTTGTGATCGCCTCCGGGCCTCCCGGGACAAACCTCAACGTCATCTCGCGCGCTTTTCGCGAGGGCTGGGGGGCGGTGATTGCCAAGACGGTGAGCCTCGACGCCTCGAAAGTGGTCAACGTCTCTCCGCGCTACGCCAAGCTGCACTCGGCTGATGGGCGCGAGGTGATCGGGTGGGAAAATATCGAGCTCATCAGCGACAGGCCCCTGTCGATCTGGCTTGAGGAGTTTAAGAAAAGCAACGACCAGCACCCTGAGGGCGTTCAGATTGCGTCTATCATGGAGGATTTCCGGCGCGAAGCGTGGGAGGAGATCATCGACCGGTGCCAGGAGGCGGGCGTGGATGGGTTCGAGCTCAATTTTTCCTGCCCCCACGGTCTTCCTGAGCGGAAGATGGGGTCCGCCATGGGGCAGGATCCCGGGATTTTGAAAGAGGTTTGCGGTTGGGTGATGGCGGCTGCCAAGAAGCCGGTTTGGGCGAAGATGACGCCGAACATCACACACATCGAGGACCCGTCCCGCGCGGCCTTGGAGGCGGGATGCCAGGGGATCAGCGCGATCAACACGCTGCGGAGCGTGATGAGCGTGAACCTGGAGACCTTGCGGCCGGAGCCGACGGTGGAGGGCTACTCGACAGTGGGAGGGTATTCCTCGGTGGCAATCCGCCCGATCGCGCTGCGTATGGTCATGGAGGTCGCGACAATGATCCGGAACGAGTTTCCGGGGCGCTCGCTTTCCGGGATCGGCGGCATCGAGCGGGGCTCGCACGCTGCCGAATTCCTGCTCCTCGGAGCCGATACCGTCCAGGTTTGCACCGGGGTCATGAAATTCGGCTACGGCCTGGTGAAGAACCTCCGCGAGGAGTTGCTGGCCTTTATGGAGAAGCACGGGTTCGAAACGATCGCGGACTTCAAAGGCCACAGCCTCGACTACTTCACGACGCACGCGGACCTCGTTGAAAAACAGCGCGCCCGCAAGTCAGCACAGTCGGCGGCCGTCAAAGCCGACGGCGACTGGACCGGCGACCAGTTCGTCGAGCAGTCGCGCTCGCTCACCAGCTCGCCCTCGAAATGATCGTCCACGTTCCCCTCGCCCGTGCTCCCTACGACGTCCACGTCGGCCCCGGGCTGCTGGATTGCTGCGGCGACCTTGCAGCGAGCGTCCTCCGGCCCGGCCCGTGCGCGATCCTGACGGACTCAAATGTCGGCCCGCTTTACGCCGCGCGAGCCCGGGATTCCCTCACCATAGCTGGCTTCCAGCCGACCGTGCTGGCGTCTCCCGCCGGAGAGTCCTCGAAATCGATGGCCGAGGTCTCATCGCTTTGCGAGCAGATGATTTCTGCCGGCCTCGACCGGGGCGCGAGCGTGGTGGCGCTGGGCGGAGGAGTCGTTGGGGATCTCGCGGGTTTTGTGGCTTCGATCTACTATCGAGGAATCCCCTTCGTCCAAATCCCCACCACCATCGTGGCGCAGGTGGACAGCTCGGTCGGCGGAAAAACCGGGGTGAATGCGGAGGGCGGAAAGAACCTCATCGGGGCCTTTCACCAGCCGAAGCTGGTCATCGCCGACACCGACACACTCGCGTCGCTTCCCCAGCGGGAATATAACGAAGGCTTTGCCGAAGTGATCAAGCATGCCGCGATCCGCGATTTTTCGCTACTTCAGGCCACGGACTACCTCCCCGCGCTCATCGCCCGGAACGTTGCAATCAAGGCCGCCATCGTCGCAGAGGATGAGTTCGAAACCAAAGGGCTCCGGGCTCTGCTCAATTTCGGGCACACGATTGGTCACGGCATCGAGAACGCCGCCGGATACGGACGCTACCTCCACGGCGAGGCGATTTCCCTTGGGCTGGTCGCCGCCTGCCGGTTGTCTGTGGAAAAAGCAGGCCTGGATGAGGCCGCTGCCAGCAAGATCCTCTCCGCACTCACCCGCTACAACCTCCCGCTCAGCCTGCCGGAAGACATCGACCCGGAAGCGATCTTCACGGCTCTCCTGAAAGACAAAAAATTCCAGCGCGGGGCGATCCGCTTCGTCCTGCTCCGGGCTCCGGGGGACGCCTACATTTCGAGAGAGGTGACGGCGGATGACATCCGTCACCAGATAAGGCTCCTGGCAGCAGCCCCCCCGCCCGCCGTCATCGGAATCACCTGATGAAGAAGATTTTTGCGTATTTCGGATCCCTGGCGCACAAGCTCCTGGATCTGCACGACACGCCGCACGCGATTGCGGGTGGCGTGGCCATCGGGATGTTCATCGGCTTCACGCCGCTCTTCGGGCTGAAGACCCTCCTCTGCCTCGGGCTGGCCTACCTGCTGCGCTGCAACCCGATTGCCGCCGTCATCGCCGTCTCGCTTCATGATGTCGTCACTCCCTTCTGGCCGGTCCTCTTGAAAATCGAATATGACATCGGGGCCTACGTCCTGCGCCTGTTTCACATGACGCCCCCCGCGCTCGCCAACCACCATTTTCACCTGGCCGAGCTGATGAAATGGACGACGTTCCTCCACGTCGGACTCCCGCTTCTCGTCGGATCGATTTTCCTTTCGACGCCGGCCGCCATCATCGCATACATGGGGATGCTCGCGTTTCTGCAATTCCGGGAAAGACGCCGCGCCGCGCATGAAAAGCCTGTCGAAAAATGACGGGGCTTTTCCGGGTTTTATTTTTGGTGGCGACGCTGGCGGGCCTGGTGCTTACGCGCCAGCCTCCCGGCACCTGGCCGTGGTGGGATTCGGCCTGGATCCTTGTCTTTTTTGTGGCGACCTACGCCGATTTGGTGGCCGCCTCAAGCCTCTCCGCAGCCCGGATGACAGCCGGCATCGTCATCATTTCCGTGGCGATTCTTCTTGGGGTCGGCACGCTTACCGGATGGCCGATCGGCCCAATCCGATTCACCGAGAACTCCGGTCTTCGCCTCGGAGGAGCCCTGCCGCTGGTCCTTCCGCTCTTCGGGTTTGCACTACTCACTTCCTGCAG
>JBGSJQ010000015.1:0-17237 GCA_041741775.1 Terrimicrobiaceae bacterium
CGACCGCGATCCGGCTGCGCAGGTTGTTCAGCACGAGCGTCTGGTGGGTCTCAGCGAGACCGAGCTCCCAGGGCATGCCGGCGTGCTTGTTGCTCGAAAGCGGGGAGGCCCCGGTTCCGCCATCAAACCCGCTGATCAGCACGACGTCCGCGTGCGCCTTTGCCACGCCGGCCGCAATCGTGCCAACGCCGACCTCGGAGACCAGCTTTACCGACACGCGGGCGCGCCGGTTCGCATTCTTCAAATCGTGGATCAATTCAGCCAGGTCCTCGATCGAGTAGATGTCGTGGTGGGGCGGCGGCGAAATCAGCCCGACGCCGGGCGTTGTGCCGCGAGTCTTGGCAATTGAAGGATAGACCTTCTTTCCGGGCAGCTCGCCGCCCTCGCCGGGCTTCGCTCCCTGCGCCATCTTGATCTGGATCTCGCGGGCATTGGTGAGATAATGGGCTGTCACGCCAAACCGTCCGGATGCCACCTGCTTGATCGCGGAGTTCTTCGAGTCCCCGTTTTCGTTGGTCCAAGTGAACCGCTCTTCGTCCTCTCCGCCTTCGCCGGTATTGGATTTTCCGCCAACCCGGTTCATCGCGATCGCGAGCGCCTCGTGGGCTTCAATGGAGATCGACCCGTAGCTCATCGCGCCGGTCTTGAAGCGCTTCATGATCGCCTCGACCGGCTCGACTTCGTCGATGGAAATCGGCTCGCCGCCGCAAAACTCAAGGAGTCCGCGCAGAGTGTAGTGCTTGCGGTCCTGCTCGTTGACCATCGCCGCATACTTCTGGAATGTGGCATAGTCCCCGGTCCGCACTGCCTTCTGAAGGGAGTGGATCGTTTCCGGATTGAAGAGGTGCTCCTCCCCTTCCTTGCGCCACTGGTATTCCCCGCCGACGTCAAGCGTGGGGTGCAGTTCGCCGCGCGGCGCAAAGGCCCGCTCGTGACGCTGCATGAGCTCCAGGCCGATCGCGTGCAGATCGGCTCCTTCGATCCGCGAGGGCGTCCAGCAAAAATATTTCTCGATCACCGACGTGTGCAGCCCGACCGCTTCGAAGATCTGGGCGCCGCGATAGCTCTGGACTGTCGAAATCCCCATCTTGGCCATCGTCTTCACGACGCCCTTGAGGGCTCCCTTCACGTAGTTCTTAACGGCCTTCTTGTGGTCAAGGCCGGGAAGCATTCCCTGACGGATCATGTCGTCAAGGGACTCGAACGCCAGATACGGATTGATCGCGCTCGCGCCATAGCCGATCAACAGTGCGAAGTGGTGGACCTCACGCGGCTCGCCGGATTCCAGCACCAGGCAGACCTTCGTCCGGGTGCCCGTGCGAATGAGATGGTGGTGCAGGCCGGCGATCGCCAGCAGCGCAGGGATGGCGACATTGGTGGCGTCGATCCCCCGGTCGCTCAAAATCAGGATATTTTTCCCATCGGCAATCGCCGCGTCAGCCGCCGCGCAGAGCTTGTCCATGGCCGCCTCCAGACCGTCCGCTCCATCGGTGGCTGGAAAGAGAATCGGCAGCGTGATAGCGTCAAAGCCCTCGCGCTCGACGTGGCGGATCTGCTCGAGCTCGGAGTTAGTGATGATCGGACCGTCGAGTTTGATCATCCGGCAGCTTTCGGGCTTCGGCTCCAGAAGGTTGCCTTCGGAACCGAGCATCGTCACCGTGGGGGTCACGATCTCCTCGCGGATCGGATCGATCGGCGGGTTTGTCACCTGCGCAAAGAGCTGTTTGAAATAGTTGTAGAGGAGGACCGGGCGGTCGGAGAGAACGGCCAGCGGAGTGTCCGTTCCCATCGAACCAATCGGCTGCACGCCCTCCTGGGCCATCGGCCCAAGGATCACACGCTGGTCTTCAAATGTGTATCCGAAGGCGAGTTGCCGGTGCAAAATCGTGTCATGCTCGGGCAGGTGCTCGTGCGGCGGCTCCGGAAGGTCGGTAAGCAGCACATGATTGGCATCGAGCCACTCGCGGTAGGGCTCCTGGCTGATGATTTGGCCTTTGATTTCCTCGTCAGAAACAATCCGGCCCTCAACCGTGTCGATAAGGAACATCTTTCCGGGCTGGATGCGGCCTTTTTCCTGAACCCGCTCAGGAGCGATCGGCAGCACGCCGGCTTCGGACGCCATGATGACCAGCCCGTCTTTGGTGACCCAATAACGCGAGGGACGCAGGCCGTTGCGGTCCAGGATGGCTCCAATGACCGTGCCGTCGGTAAAGGCGATCGATGCCGGACCGTCCCAAGGCTCCATGAGGCAGGAGTGAAATTCGTAGAACGCCCGCTTGTCGTCAGGCATTGTCTCGTGCAGCTCCCAAGGCTCCGGGATCATCATCATGACCGCATGCGGAAGCGACCGGCCGGAGAGCGTGAGGAGCTCGAGGCAGTTGTCGAACATCGCCGAGTCCGACCCGTCGCTGTTGATCACCGGGAATGTCTCCGCCAACTCGTCGCCGAAGAGGTCGCTGGCCAGAAGCGACTGGCGCGCGTGCATCCAGTTGATGTTTCCGCGCAGCGTGTTGATCTCACCGTTGTGTGCGATGTAGCGGTAGGGGTGCGAACGGTCCCAGCTCGGGAACGTGTTGGTCGAAAACCTCGAGTGCACGAGCGCAAGGGCCGACTCAACCTCAGGGTCCTTCAAGTCGCAAAAATACTTGTCCACCTGCTCGGGCATGAGCATGCCCTTATAGACGATCGTCCGGCTGGACAGGCTGGCCACAAACCAAAGCGGATCCACTCCGGCGGTCCGGATGGCGCTGCTGGCGCGCTTGCGGATGATGTAGAGCTGGCGCTCAAAATCGAGCGCGTCCGTGCAGCCCGGTTTCCGCTCAATGAAGACCTGCCGCATACGTGGCTCGCTCGCAACAGCGGTCTCGCCGAGGGGCGAGTTGTCCGTCGGCAGCTCGCGCCATCCCAGAATTGCCAGCCCCTGCCCGGCGGCCAGCTTCTCAAACGTCTCCTGCGCAGCGTTCGCCTCTGCCTCGTCGGGCGAAGTAAAAATGATCCCAACACCGTATTGGCCAAACTCCGGCAGGCGGATCCCCTCCTCGCCACACACCCGGCGCAAAAATTTATCCGGAACCTGAATTAAAATCCCGGCGCCGTCCCCGGTGTTGTGCTCGCTGCCGACCGCGCCACGATGGTCGAGGTTGCGGAGAATTGTCAGCGCATCCTCCACAATCGCATGCGACTTCTCTCCCCGGATGTTGACAATGAACCCGACTCCGCACGCGTCGTGCTCAAACGAGGGGTCATAGAGTCCTTGCTTCTTAGGGGGGCCGGTCAGTCGGGTCTTTTTTGTCTGCATGCTGTTATATTACGTTGGCTGGCTCGTTCTGTATTCCCGGAGATTTCAGCGAGACCCCCGGGGCGGACCGCATCTTGTAGCTGCCGGACGCGGGTCGGCACAACAACTTTATGAGCAGAAATGATGCCTGAAACAAAAAAATAACGCCCGTCCAATTCTATCGCCCGACAGTGTGCCGGAAGGAGTCCCCTACCAAACCCGTCAACGGACGATTTTGGCTCGCCCCTCCAGCCTCCGTATCCACGGCTGCAAAACAATCCGTTGATTCTGTTGATTCTGTCCAACTCTCCCTGCCCCACACCCAGGCGGGGCCGGGGCTATTCCAAGTCGAAGCGATCCAGATTCATCACCTTGTTCCAGGCGGCGACGAAGTCGTGGACGAATTTGCTCTCGGCATCCGCGCTTCCATAGACCTCAGCCAAGGCGCGCAGCTGGGAGTTGGAACCGAAGATCAAATCGGCACGGGTCCCGGTCCACCGCAAGCTTCCTGTTTCCCGGTCACGTCCCTCAAAGGTCTCGGCCGCCTCAGAAACCGGCTTCCACTCCGTCCCCATGTCGAGCAGGTTGACAAAGAAGTCGTTTGTCAGTGTCTCCGGACGGCTGGTAAAGACACCGTGTTCGGAGTCTCCGACGTTGGTCTTGAGAACGCGCAGCCCTCCCACGAGCACGGTCATCTCCGGAGCGGTCAGGGTCAGCAATTGGGCCCGGTCCACCAGCAGGTCCTCGGAGGGCACGGAAAATCTGGTTTTCAGATAATTGCGGAAACCGTCGGCCACGGGCTCGAGCACGGAGAAGGAGTCGATATCGGTTTCCTCCTGCGAGGCATCCATGCGGCCCGGTGTGAACGGAACGCTGACCTCATGACCGCCCGATTTCGCCGCCTTCTCGACGCCGGCGCATCCGGCCAGGATGATGAGGTCGGCCAGCGACACCTGCTTGTCGCCGGATTGCGCATTGAAGGCGTCCTTGATGCCTTCCAGCGTGGCGAGAACCTTGGCAAGCTGCGCTGGCTGGTTGACCTCCCAATCTTTCTGGGGTGCCAGACGGATGCGGGCCCCGTTCGCCCCACCGCGCTTGTCGGACCCACGGAACGTGGACGCTGAGGCCCAGGCACTGGAGACCAACTCGGAGACGGTCAGCCCGGAAGCCAAAATCCGGCTCTTCAGCGAAGCGATGTCCGCAGCATCAATCAGCTTGTGATGAACCGCCGGGATCGGATCCTGCCAGATGAGCTCCTCCGCAGGAACTTCCGGCCCGACATACCTCGAGCGCGGGCCCATGTCGCGATGGGTCAGCTTGAACCAGGCGCGGGAGAATGCGTCGGCAAATTGATCCGGATTCTCGTAGAAGCGACGGGAGATTTTTTCGTAAGCCGGGTCGAACCGCAACGAGAGGTCAGTGGTCAGCATCGAGGGGGCGATCCGCTGGGATGCGTCGTGGGCATGAGGAACGGTTCCAGAGCCGGCCTCACCTTTCGGTTTCCATTGGTGCGCACCAGCGGGGCTCTTCGTGAGCTCCCACTCGTAGCCAAAGAGATTTTCAAAGTAATTGTTGCTCCACTTGGTGGGCGTCGTCGTCCAGGTGACCTCCAGTCCGCTGCTGATGGTGTCGCCGCCTTTGCCTGTGCCGAAGCTGCTCTTCCAGCCAAGGCCCTGCTGCTCGATACCGGCCGCCTCGGGCTCCGGTCCCACCAGGGCGGCATCACCGGCCCCATGCGTCTTGCCAAAGGTGTGCCCGCCAGCGATCAGCGCCACCGTTTCTTCGTCGTTCATCGCCATGCGGGCGAAGGTCTCGCGGATATCCCGCGCCGCGGCCAACGGGTCCGGATTGCCATTCGGCCCCTCGGGGTTGACGTAGATCAGCCCCATCTGCACGGCGGCGAGCGGATTCTCCAGATCGCGGTCACCGGAGTAGCGCTTGTCCTCAAGCCACTTGTCTTCGTGACCCCAGTAAATATCCTCCTCGGGCTCCCAGATGTCCTCACGCCCCCCTGCGAACCCGAAGGTCTGAAAACCCATCGATTCCAAGGCCACATTGCCGGCCAGAATCATCAGATCCGCCCAGGAAATTTTCCGGCCATACTTCTGCTTGATCGGCCAGAGGAGGCGCCGGGCCTTGTCGAGGTTGACGTTGTCGGGCCAGCTGTTAAGCGGAGCGAAGCGCTGGCTGCCATTCCCTGCCCCACCGCGCCCGTCGCCGGTGCGATACGTGCCGGCACTGTGCCAGGCCATGCGGATAAACAAAGGTCCGTAGTGGCCGAAATCCGCCGGCCACCAATCCTGCGAGTCGGTCATCAGCGCAGTGAGATCTTTTTTTAAGCCCTCAAAATCCAGGCTCTTGAACTCTTCCGCATAGTTGAACTCCTCCCCCATGGGATCGGACTTGCTGGACCGCTGGTGGAGGACTTTCAGGTTCAGCTGGTTCGGCCACCAGTCGCTGTTCGAGGTGCCGCTGCTGGCAACGGGGCTGTGGTGAAAAGGGCACTTGGATTCGTTGGACATGATTTTTTCAGGTTGGGTTTGCTACGAAGGGTTGGTTGATCCGGTTGTTGCTATTCAGCAAAAAGGCATGTGACTCTTACGCATGCGGCGACGATTTGCAACTGACGAAGGGGAAGCAAGCATGTTGGTGGCAGGCCCCAATCATGCCGCTGGAGAGACCAGCACGTCAAGAGCGGGACGGCCGTACTTTTGCGAAACCCCACCTTGCGGAAGGAAAATACCCGCCCTCTCCACGAGATCGCCGGCAGGAAGGCTTCGCTCTATCGCACAACGCGACCGGAACCCGATCCTTTCATCAGGGACTCAACCTCGGCGCGGGAGTGGTAATTGATATCCCCGACGACCGAGTGGCACAGGCAGGAAGCGGCGACGGCGAAGGAGATCGCTGTTGCAGGATCGGAGAGCTCGGGCGTGTTGAGCGCAAAGATCAGTCCGGCTCCGAAGGAATCCCCTCCCCCGACCCGGTCCACGATGTTCCGGATTTCGTAGGGTTGGTAGTTGCCGTCGCGCTCGGGAGCGAAGGCGGCCTTCCCGCTCGCCACGTCGTAGAGCATCGCTCCCCAGTTGTTGTGAGAAGCCGAAATACTCTCTCGCAGCGTGATGGCGACCTGCTTCACATTCGGGAACTGTGCGGCAATTTGTCGGGCGACATCGGGAAAGGCCGAGATTTCCAGCTTGCCGGATTCGACATCCGTGTCGGCGGCGTGGATGCCAAGGACATCAGCAGCGTCTTCCTCGTTGGCAATCACCACGTCCACAAAGGGCAGGATCCCTCGCATCGTTTTTCCTGCGAGCGCCTTGCTGTCCGTGCCAGGCTCCCAGTCCCACAGCTTCTTGCGGAAATTCAGGTCACACGAAACGGTCAGACCAGCTTTCTTCGCGGCCTCGACGGCATGGTGCACGCTCGCTGCGGCTGTCGCTGAGAGCGCGGGTGTGATCCCCGTCGTGTGCAGCCAGGTCGCCCCGGCGAAGATGTTTTCCCAGTCGTATTCAGAGGCTGGCGTCAGGCTCACGGAGGAATTCGCCCGATCATAGATGACGTTGCTCGGACGCTGGTTTGCCCCATTTTCAAAAAAGTAGAGCCCGAGGCGCCCGGCTTTCGTGCGCAGCAGGCACGAGGTATCGACGCCGAGGCCTTGAAAGACCCCGACACAGGCGTCCGCGATGGCATGCTTCGGAAGGGCCGTGACGAAGCGCGCCTGCGCTCCCAACTGGGCGAGCGACGCCGCGACATTCGCCTCGGCTCCCCCGAATGTCATCTCCAGTCCGCCGGGCAGCCCCTGACGGAACCGCAGCAATCCCCCGGGCGCAAGACGCCCCATCACTTCTCCAAACGTAACGATGGTTTTCATAAATAATCAGCTTCTGGTATCGCGAATGATCCCCTTCGCCTCGGCAGCCAGTCGGGTGATCTCAGCCCAGTTGCCAGCGCGGATGGCGTCTTTCGGGGCCAGCCAGGATCCGCCGACGGCCGAAATCAACGGGTCGGCAAGGTAGGTCCCCATGTTTTTGGCATTCAGCCCGCCCAGCGGGACAAACTTCACGCCAAGGTGAAGGTAGGGCGCTGCCATCGCTTTCAAGAAGGGCAGACCGCCCGATGGCTCGCAGGGGAAAAATTTGAGGAGCCGGCAGCCGCATTCCAAGGCGGCCTCGATATCGCTGGGCGTGGCGATGCCGGGGGCGAAGGGAAGCCCTGCATCGATGGCCGCATCAGCCACCCGACGGTTGAATCCCGGCGAAACCCCGAACCCGGCCCCGGCGGCCTTCACCTCCCGCGCCTGCTCCGGAGTCAGGATCGTCCCAACTCCGGCCAGCATCTCGGGGACGTGAGTCCGGATTTCCTTCAAAGCCCCCAGAGCCGCATCCGTGCGAAGCGTCAACTCCATGACATCCACCCCGCCGTCGAGGAGGGCTTTGGCCAAAGGGACGGCATCTTCCACACGGTCAACGATCAGGACGGCGATGATCCCCGCCTGCTCGATGCGGGCGGCCAACTCGGGAGAGAATGTTTCGTTCACGGAATCCACCTTTCTAGCAAGTCAGGCGAGCGGGGCAACATCCAACCACCGGCGCTGCTCCCAGCTTTGGATACCGAGCTCGGCAAGCTGCACACCCTTGGCCCCTTGCAGGAGTGTCCAGGGGAACGGCTCGTCGAGCGCCACATGCCGCAAGAACATCTCCCACTGCACCTTGAAGGCATTGTCGTAGGGCTCCTGCTCGGGGACTTTCGACCAGCCATCGAAGAACTCAATCGGCTGCGCGATATCCGGATTCCAGACCGGCTTCGGGGTGTTCCCGTAGTGCTGGACATAGCATTCGCGAAGCCCGGCCACGGCGGACCCGTGCGTGCCATCCACCTGAAGCGTGAGCAGGTCGTCGCGGCGCACGCGAACCGTCCAGCTGGAGTTGAAGTGCGCAATGACGCCGCCCTCCAGTTCGAATGTCGCGTAGGCGGAGTCGTCGGCCGTGCACTTGTAGGGTTTCCCCTGTTCGTCCACTCGCTCGGGAATGTGCGTGGCCCCAAGGCAGGAGACCGCCTTCACCTCACCAAAAAGGTTGTCGAGGACGTATCGCCAGTGGCAGAGCATATCGACAATGATCCCGCCGTCATCTTCCTTGCGGTAGTTCCAGCTCGGACGCTGCGCCGGGACGCTCGTTCCCTCAAACACCCAATAGCCGAACTCGCCGCGAACGCTCAGGATTTTCCCGAAAAACCCCTGCTCCTGCAGGCGCTTGATTTTCAGCAGGCCGGGCAGCCACAGCTTGTCCTGGACCACGCCATTTTTGACGCCGGCTTTTTTGGCGACCTCGTAGAGATCGAGCGCGGCGGCGGTCGAGACGGCGGTCGGCTTCTCGCAATAGACATGCTTCCCGGCGGCAATCGCCTTCTTCACGGCATCAGCGCGGCGGCCGGTTGTCTGCGCGTCGAAATAAATCACGTTCGCCGGATTGGCCAGTTCCTTGTCAAGGTCGGTCGTCCAACGCACTCCCTCGTCCATTGCCGCCAATTTGGCGAGCTTGGCTTCGCTGCGGCCCACAAGAACCGGCTCGGGCCAGAGGACCTCGCTGTCGCTGATCTTCACGCCGCCCTGCTTGCGGATGGCGAGGATCGAACGGATGTAATGCTGGTTCGTTCCCATGCGTCCCGTGACGCCGTTCATGATGATTCCAATCGTGTGCTTTTTCATAAATTTAATTCTCTTAGGGTTTTTCGGTGCATTGCGGACGGGCTCCATCGGGAGGTGCGGGCACGTCGATGCCGGCTTTGGGAAGCGTGCCGTCAAGTTCCTGCCGCCAGTGGGCCACGTCGCCTGCGGGGCCGTAGCAGTAGATCATCCGCAGCGGCGTCTCGCCGATGTTTGTCAACTGGTGGAAGACCCCGGACGGAATGTAAACCATCTGCCCCGTGCTCAGGGTCTGGCGCTCCTCCCCGAGGCACATCTCTCCGGTGCCTTCGATCACAAAATAGACCTCTTCCTGCTCCTGATTGTGCCAGGGCACCTGCCCGCCATTCGGATCGAGGGTCACGTTGCCCATCGAGAAATTTTTGGCCTGAATCGGGGCAACGCCCCCGGCAAGGTTCTGCGTGCGGCGGCGGGCCGGATACCGGCGGCCTTCCATTTGTGCGAGGTCTGTGATGGTCATATAGCGAATTGCTAACTGCGTTTTTCTGTTATCCGAAGAACGTGTAATACGGCTCGTCTTTGGCGAGGCGCTGGATGTAGAGCGCCAGTTCGCGGGCATGGTAGTCTCCCCACATCGAGGATTCCCCACGGGGAATCCGGCTGCCCGGGGGCACGTAGTCCCACCCGTTGGGCCGGTGGTAAATTGAATGCAGGATCAGTCCCTGATGCCCGGGATCAGTAGAGAGATAGGGCTCCGAAAGAACGGTCTTCGCCACGGTCAGCCCGGCCTGCCAGTAGCGGTCTCCGCTGGCCTCGCCTTTGCTTTGAAGATACCGGCCAAGACGCAGCAACCCTTGCGCGGCGATGGCAGCGGAGGAGCTGTCCACCGGCTCAAAGTCGTTTTCAATCTGCGCCGGACGATTCAGATATTCCGTGATCCGGTGAAGCTCGGGCGCGCTGGTGTCCCAGTAAGGAATGCCGTCGGTGGGAGTCTGCTCAATATAGAAATCGCAGGCCGCCAGCGCCGTGCGCAAGAGCTGAACCTCGATCGCGTCCCGCCCGCCAAAAGCCGCCAGCTCCTCGTCGCTGCGGGTCGCCATCCACTCCAGTTGCTCGGGATATCCCGCCACGATCCACGCCAGCCCCCGCGTCCATGTCGTGAAGGGCGAAAAGCCCTGCTGGGAATTCGGACAACGGAAGCTGCCGTCGTTCAAATTGAAAATGCTCTCGTGCGCGACCCGTCCCCGGATGTCATAAGCGTCGCGGCCTTCGCCGTAGAAAACCGCAAAGTCGGAGGTTGTCCGGGCATGCTCAAGAATCCGCTGCAACAGCGAAATCTTCGCATCTTTCTCTCCCATCAACACATGCCCCAGCCCGTGTGAAACCGCCAGGGCCCGGAGGGAACGAATGGTGTCCGCGAACAGCGAATGAGGGCCGTTGAACGAATAGACGTAGCCCCCCCCTCCGGCAACTTGCGTCCAGCGCGACGCCTGGACCGCCCCGGAACACTTCAAGGCCAGCTCATAGAACTCCTTCTCGCGGGCGTCGAAGGGGATCTTCCCTTCGTTCATGAGACGAAGCAGGTTGCCATACGTGCTCACGTTGTTGAATCCGTGATCATGCACACCAATGTGCGTGATGTGATGGGCCATCCGCTCGCGCGTGCGCGTGCGGCCAAGCTCCAAAAATTGCTCGTCGCCGGTCGCATCGAATTGCAGCAGCGCCGACCCGTAAACAAACCCCTGCGTCCACTCGGTCCACCCCCTTGCCGTATACTTTCCCGCAACCGTGAAGACCGGTGTCGCAGAGCCGGGGACCTCCGCAACATCAATGGAGAGGATCTTGGGCGCCGAGGCTTCCCAAAGTTTCGTGATCGCCGGCAGCAGATCGGCGGGCTTAAGCGAGGGGTCGGATTGGATCATAGTCGTTTCAAATGGAAGCCGCCGTCGATGTTGATGACGTCACCGGTGGAAAAGGGGAAGGAGCCGGCCAGGATGCTCTCAACCGCGCGGCCGAGGTCGGATGGTGCGCCCCAGCGCTTCTGCGGAACGATCCCATCGGCAAGCAGTTTGTCGTATTTTTCTTTCACCCCCGAGGTCATGTCGGTCGCCATGATCCCCGGCCGCAGCTCAATGACCTGGATCCCCTCCTCCGCCAACCGCACGGCCCAGAGCTGCGAGGCCATCGCCAGGCCGGCTTTCGAGATGCAATACTCGCCGCGGTTCACGGAGGCGGTGTTCGCAGAAAGCGAGGTGACAAAAATCAGCTTGTAGCCGCCATCCAGCCGGGAGGCCCCGGGATGGGCCTGCCAGTGCTTGACCGCCATCTGAGAAAGAAAATACGGACCCTTCAGGTTCACCGCGATCACTTCGTCAAAAATCTCCTCCGTGGCCTCCGTGATGTCGGCGCGGATCCGCGGGGCGATCCCCGCATTGTTGACAAGGGCGTCCAGCTGTCCGAAGGCCGCCAGCGTCTCACCCATCAGCTTCTCGCGTCCGGCCGCCTCGCCGATATTGCCGCCGACGACAGGGAACTCCTGCTCCGGATCAATGGCCAGCGTCGCACAATGAGCCGCCGTTTCTTCAGCGGCCGCGCGGTTGTTGGCGTAGTGGATCGCCACGCTATGGCCGCAGGCGGCCAGACGCTCGGCCACACCGCGACCCAAACCCCGGCTCGATCCGGTTACCAAAACAGTGGAGGGATTTGACATGCTGCTAGCAAAGCAGATCCCGCCAACAACTGTTACGTCAAAGGCGGCCAGAAATAGCACATTTCCGACTTTTGTTTTTGCCAGCTTCTGATTTGATCTCACGCTGCCATGAAAGACTACCGTCCGCTGCTGCTCCAAACGCTGGACGTCCGGCTGCCGGGTCTCCACCTGCGCCGCCTGCGCCTGAACCGCCACCTTCCCGAGGCGGATGCCCTCGACGAGCACCACCATGCGTTTTCCCAGACCCTGTGCTACCTCAGCGGGCGGGGAACCCTGAAAACAAGAGGCTCTTCGCACGACGTGCTCCCCGGTGCAACGGCTTTGGTCCCCGGAGGCGTGACGCACGGGTTCCGCGAGGCCGCAGGACGGCGTCCCCTCGCCCTCGCCATCGATTTCGACCTGCGGGGCGCGGCAAAGGCCGGGGTCCGGGTCTGCCAGCTGAACCAATCGGAGGCGGCGCGCATACGGCACCATCTCTCCGGGATCAGCCAAATCAAAAATCCCGCTTCAACGGAATCGCGTCTCCTGGCCGCTTCGGCCGCTCTGGCCATCCTCGACATCCAGCTCCGCGCATTGGGGATCCTTCCCGGACGGGCATCATTCACCCCGCCGTTTGTCAAAAAATTTGAGCGCCTGGTGACGTCGCCCGAGAATGCCTTGCTCACGATTTCGGAGCTGGCGGCGAAGACCGGTTACCAGCCGGACTACCTGAACCGCCGTCACAAGCAGGCCACAGGGCTGACGTTATTGCAGCAGCGGAACCAAGTCCGTCTCGCCAAAGCGAAACGCCTTCTCGCGCAGGGCCTGCCGGTTTCTGAAGTGGCCGCCGGTGCCGGGTTTGACGACCCGAACTACTTCACCCGCTGGTTCAAGCGCCAGACCGGCGTCCCCCCGCGCGCCTACCGGGGGTGATCGATTTGCTTTTGACCCGGCCCCGCCGATGCCGTAAACCGCTTGCTACAAATTATGTCCAAGCTGCCCACCATCATTTACACGAAGACCGACGAGGCGCCGGCTCTCGCCACCTACTCGCTTTTGCCGATCGTCCAGGCCTTCACCAAGCATGCCCATGTCTTGGTCGAAACACGGGACATCTCCCTGGCTGGCCGCATTCTGGCTGTCTTCCCGGAATTCCTGCCCGAGGGCCAGCGCGTCGAGGACGCCTTGGCCGAACTCGGGGCCCTCAGCCTGCTGCCGGAGGCCAACATCATCAAGCTCCCGAATATCAGCGCCTCTGTGCCCCAGCTCAAGGCCGCCATTGCCGAACTCCAGAAGGCCGGCTACCCACTCCCGAATTACCCCGACTCGCCGCAAAGCGATGCGGAAAAGGACATCAAAGCCCACTACGACAAGGTCAAGGGCAGCGCGGTCAACCCCGTCCTCCGCGAGGGAAATTCCGACCGTCGCGCCCCGAAGGCCGTCAAAGAATACGCCCGCAAACACCCCCACTCGATGGGCAAATGGTCGCCGGATTCCAAAACCTCCGTCGCCACCATGGGCAGCAACGATTTCTTCTCAAACGAAAAATCCGTGACCGTGCCCGAGGCCACCACGGTTCGGATCGAGCTGGTGGAAACCGACGGAACCATTCGCGTTCTCAAGGACAAGACCCCGCTGAAAGCGGGCGAGATTTTTGATGCCACCGTTATGCGGAAGGCAGCTCTCGTTGAGTTCCTTGCCGCCCAGGTCGCCCGCGCCAAAGCGGACGCCGTTCTCTTCTCCTACCACCTGAAAGCCACCATGATGAAGGTCTCCGACCCCATTATTTTCGGACATGGCGTCCGGGTTTTCTTCAAGGATCTCATCGCGAAGCACGCCGCGACGATCCAGGAGCTGGGGGTCGATTTCAACAACGGCTTCGGTGACCTCGTCGCCAAGATCCAGACTCTCCCGGACGACAAAAAATCCGCCATCGAGGCGGACATTCGCACGGCCTTCGCCGAAGGCCCGGCTCTTGCGATGGTCAACTCGGACAAAGGCATCACGAACCTCCACGTCCCCAGCGACGTCATCGTGGACGCCTCCATGCCGGCCATGATCCGCACGTCCGGTCAGATGTGGAATGCCGAGGGCAAGCCTCAGGACACCCTGGCCGTGATCCCGGACAGCTGCTACGCAGGCGTTTACCAGACGGCCATCGACTTTTGCAAAGCCAACGGCGCACTGGACCCCCGCACGATGGGCAGCGTCCCGAATGTCGGCCTCATGGCCCAAGCGGCGGAAGAATACGGCTCTCATAACAAAACCTTTGAGATCCCCGCCGCCGGCTCAGTCCGCGTGGTCGATGCCGACGGAAAAATCCTCCTCGAGCACGCCGTCGAGCCAGGCGATATCTGGCGCGCCTGCCAGACGAAGGACGCCCCGATTCGCGACTGGGTGAAGCTCGCCGTCCACCGCGCCCGCGCCACGGCCACGCCCGCCATTTTCTGGCTTGACGAAAAGCGCGCACATGATGCCCAAATCCTCGCCAAGGTGAAATCCTACCTGGCCGAGCACGACACGAACGGCCTCGACATCCGGATGCTTCCCCCGGCGGAAGCCTGCCTCGTGAGCCTGGAGAGGATCAAGGAAGGAAAGGACACGATCTCGGTGACGGGAAACGTCCTCCGCGATTACCTCACCGACCTCTTCCCGATCCTCGAGCTCGGCACCAGCGCCAAGATGCTTTCGATCGTGCCCCTCATGAACGGCGGCGGACTTTTCGAAACCGGTGCCGGAGGCTCCGCGCCCAAGCACGTCCAGCAGTTCATGCAGGAAAACTACCTGCGCTGGGACTCGCTTGGGGAATTCCTCGCCCTCGCCGTCTCGCTCGAGCACCTCGGCGAGTCTCTCAACAACCCGAAAGCCAAAGTCCTCGCCTCCACTTTGGATGAGGCAACCGGCAAGTTCCTCGAGACCGACAAGTCGCCCGCCCGCAAGGTCGGCGGCATCGACAACCGCGGCAGCCACTTCTACCTCGCCCTCTACTGGGCCGAGGCGCTGGCTGCACAAACGGAGGACTCCGAACTCCAAGCCACCTTCGCCCCGGTCGCCGCCGAGCTCGCCGCCAACGAAAGTCAGATCGCCAACGAGCTGCTCGCCGTCCAGGGCCACCCGGTGGACATCGGCGGCTACTACAAGCCGGATGACGTCCTCGCCGCGGCCGCCATGCGCCCCAGCGCCACACTCAATGGCATTCTGGCCAAACTCTGAAAACCCTTCCCCGTGTGCATCTACCTCGATAACAACGCCACCACCCAGGTGGCTCCCGAAGTCCTCGACGCCATGATCCCCTGGCTCGGGGAACAGGGCTACGGCAACCCCTCGAGTTCCTACGCGCTCGGCCGCCGCGCCGCTGCCGCATTGGATGAGGCCCACGCCAAGGTCGCTGCACTCGCCGGATGCCGTCCGGAGGACATCCTCTTCACCAGCTGCGGCACCGAGTCGATCAACACGGCCATCCAATCCGCGCTCGCCCTCGACCCCGATAAACAGCACATCGTCACGACGGCGGTCGAGCACTCGGCCACGATCAAACTCTGCGAACACCTCGCCCAACGCGGGTATGAGATCACCTGGCTGCCGGTGGACTCCGCCGGTCTTCTCGACCTCGAAAAACTCGAGGCCTCGATCCGCCCGGATACCGCCGTCGTCTCCCTCCTCTGGGCAAACAACGAGACCGGCGTCCTCTTCCCCATCCACGAAATTGCCGCCATCACCCAAAAGAAAAAAGTCATCCTCCACGTCGATGCCGTCCAGGCCTTCGGCAAGCTTCCCCTCTCGCTTGGCGACCTCGGGATCCATTTCCTCTCTGTCTCGGGCCACAAGTTACACGCGCCAAAAGGCGTCGGTGCCCTCTACGTGAACCGCCGGACGCGCTTCACTCCCCTCCTCCGCGGCAGCCAGGAAAACGGCCGCCGGGGCGGCACCCAGAACCTCGCCTCCATCGTCGCTTTCGGCAAGGCCGCTGAGATCGCTGGGTCCCACCTCGGCAGCCGTCAGGTCTTGGAATGGCGCGACGCGTTCGAGGCCCACCTCCTCGCGGAAGTCCCCGGCACGACAGTCAATGGCGATCGCACCCATCGCCTTCCGAACACTACCAACATCTCGTTTGATGGCATCGAAAGCGAGGGAGCCCTCATCCTCCTCGACGAGCAAAACCTCTGCTGCTCGGCAGGCTCCGCGTGCACCAGCGGATCCGTGCACCCGTCCCACGTCCTCAAAGCCATGGGCCTCTCAAACGACCGCGCCCGCGCCAGCCTCCGGTTCTCGTTCGGACGCTTCAACTCCGCCTCCGACATCCAGCGCGCCTGCGAAATCATCCCCTCCGTCGTCGAAAAACTCCGCTCCCTCTCCCCGAGCGGCAGCCCCGTGATCCAAGCCGCCGGCTGACGAGGACTCTCCCGTGGCATGGGCATCTTGCCCATGCGTAAAACAATCCAGCAAGACATGGGCAAGATGCCCATGCCACACAATGCTTTCTACGCGGCAATTTCATCTCATATGCCACCAATTTCCTTCGATCCATTTCTCTATTACTGCTCGACCATTGGGATTGCTTCTTCAATTTTTCCTCTCGTTTCAGACTTCACGAAAAGTCAAACTTTGAGAGCCTCCCCGGCAGAGCCAGGGGATCTCCAATTGGACTTCAGTCTTTCGTATCGGACGCTTTGATGTCCTTGCGGGCCTCACCCGCCAAGCCCGACATACGGATTGTGCATCTTTTCGAAGCCTACCGAGGTGGCCGGTCCGTGCCCGGGCAAAACCACCACGTCGTCATCCAATTGAAAAACTTTCTTCCGGATGCCGTCGAACAAGAGCTCCCCATCCCCTCCGGGCAGATCCCAGCGCCCCACCCCTCCGCGGAACAATACGTCCCCGCCAATCAGCGTGCGCATGCCCGGAAAATAAAAGCAGATGCTGCCCGGACAATGCCCCGGAACGTGCAGAATCTGCATGGACGTGCCCGCCACCTCGCATTTCTCACATTCCTCGAGCAGCCGGTCGCCCTGAAACGGCTCGATATCGAGCTGAAACCCATGCCTCCGGAAAAACCCCGCATCGGTCACCATGGGCGCCGTATCCGGATGGTAGGCAATCTGGCAGCCATGCCGGCGCTGGATCTTTGCCGCATCCGCCACATGGTCGAAATGCCCGTGCGTCAGCAACAGCCAATCCACCCGCTTCCCGGCAAACTCCTCATCGGCCCCCATCGGAGCGTCAAAAAGCAGGTTCCCCCCCGCCGCTTCCAAAAAAAAGGCATTGGTATCAAGGGGTCCGCCGGTAAACGATTTGAACTGATTTGCGCTCATGTGGTCTGATTGTTAATGACCAAGTTTGATTTTTCGGCGGATCTCTGCAAGGTTTTCGCGGCACACATGAGTAAATATTTATCCAAGGCCCTGTTGACAGCATTGTTTTTGCTCGGGATTCCGGTTCCGACGATGTCGCATGCGGCGACGTCTCCGGACTCCGGGCAGGTCGCCCTGGCTGTCGCGCGCTGGCTGGAACAAGCCCACTACACGCGCAAGAAACTCGACGATGAAATGTCGGCAAAATTGCTCACGACCTATCTCGAAGCACTCGATTATAACAAGCTCTACTTCACCCAGCAGGATGTGGAC
>JBGSJQ010000016.1:0-4651 GCA_041741775.1 Terrimicrobiaceae bacterium
CCACGCCCACGCCCACGCCCACGCCCACGCCCACCTTGGGCACGCTCGGGGTTCGATTTGAAGTCGTGAGCAACTGGGGAACGGGCTACACGGCACGGGTGACTGTCACAAACACGGGCCTGGCAACGATCAAGGGCTGGAAAGTTGGCTTCGACCTCGATGTGCCGATTACGGGTGCCTGGAGCGCTGTGATGGGGGCAAAGTCCGGTTCGAGGTATTCCTTCACCAATGAGTCATGGAATGGGAAACTCCTACCCGGCAAGTCCACGACGTTTGGATTTCAGACATCATCCAGCGCGGACATCACGGTCTCAAACCTCTCCGGGAATTAGCTCCCATGTTGTTCGCTTTGCAGTAAATAGTGGCATGGGCATCCTGCCCATGCATCGGCAATCAACGCATCGGCAGGATGCCCATCCCATGCGGCGGGCAACCGCCCGCCCGGATGTGACAAAATCGTCACACGATACAGATTGTGCGCCGGCTGCGATGGGGAAATACTGACCCGATGGGCTCCGCCAAAGCGTCTTCAAAAACGGTTCAGGAATATATCGACGAAACGCCGGTTTGGTCGGACGGCACGACGGTCCCCCAAGCCCCCATGACCCTCATGCAGTGGCAGATCTGGGGGCTGGCTACCGCAGGCAAATTTTTTGAGGGCCTGGTCGTCTTCATGACCGGTGTGGCGCTTCCCCTGATCTCGATGGAGTTCCAACTGGGCTCGGCGGAGAAGGGTCTTGTGGGGGCCGCGACGCTGTTTGGAATTCTTATCGGGGCCACCGCCCTTGGAAGCCTCGCCGATCACTGGGGCCGCAAGCAGCTCTTCATCGCAGAGATGATCATCTTCCTGGTTTTCCTTGTGGCCATGACGCTGAGCCCGTCGTTTCCTCTCCTGCTCCTCTCCCTCTTCGGCATGGGTCTCGCGCTCGGCTGCGACTACCCAACCGCCCACATGGTGATTTCGGAGAGCATTCCGAGCAACTGCCGCGGCCGCCTGGTTCTCAGCGCCTTCGCTTTCCAAGCCGTCGGAGCTCTCACCGGAACGGTCGTTGGCTACATGATCCTGAAATCCAGCGAGCACATCTCCGACTGGCGCCTCATGTATGCCACCGCCATCATCCCGACGATCCTCGTCGTGTTCGGCCGGTTCTTCATCACGCAGAGCCCTCAATGGCTGATGTCCCGTGGCCGGGTCGCCGAGGCCGAAGCCGCCACCCTCCGCCTCCTCCGCCGAAACCCACCCTATCCTGCAAGGGTCGTCCTCAAGGAAGTGCCGGACGACGAACCGGAGCAGGAGCGCCACAAGTCGAAATTCCGCAAGCTTTTCAAACCGAAAAACCGCCGCGCCACAATCCTGGCCTCGGTGCCATGGTTTCTTCAGGACCTCTCCACTTATGGCATCGGGATTTTTACTCCGGTCATCCTGGCCGGGATCCTGGGCCATACGAATGACCGGGAGCAAAACCTCGCCGGGGTCATTCACAACGACATGATCGCCGCCAAGGGAGCTGCCTTTCTCGATATCCTCCTTCTCGTCGGAATCATCTGCGCCATCCTGCTGGCCGACAAAGTCGGGCGCATGAAGCTGCAGGTCTTCGGGTTCTTTGGCTGTGCCGTCGGCCTTCTCCTGGCGGCCTTCTCGACCCACCTCCCACCCGGAACCAGCCAGACCACGCTCATCTTTGCCGGCTTCATGCTTTTCAATTTCATGACAAACCTCGGCCCCAACGCGATGACCTACCTGATCGCCGGTGAGGTCTTTCCCACAAAGATCCGCGGCTCGGGCGCGGGGTTTGCTGCGTCGTTCGCGAAGATCGGGGCAGTCGCCACCGCCTTCCTCTTCCCGATCCTCCTCAGCGACATCGGAACCGGGCCCCTCCTCTACGCCCTCGTCGTCACCTGTATCATCGGCGCCCTCGTCACCTGGCGGTTCGGGATTGAAACAATGGGCGTCAATCTGGAAAATATCGGACGCCTCAAAGCCCATGGCCACGAAGGCGCCGGTGGTCCCAAGCGCCTTGAGGAACACCCTGCCGCCGGAACCGCCGCGGGTCCTTAGACCGCTCTAGCTGGCCATCTCGCCGGGGCACCGCCAATTCCTTGCCAATACGCCGCGGGTGGATTATTAATCCCGTTAAGTAAATATGCTTTCGAAGCGCACAAAGCGGACGGTCCTCGGGTTTCTGGCGGTCGTCTTGGTGGTGGTTTTTCTCCTGGTCAGCATGGCCCGCTACATGGAGTCAAGGCGGGAGCGGCAGAGATATGACGCCCAGCGAGCCGAGCTTAAGCCGCCCGAACCCGTCTCCCGCGTCATCGAGGAGAGGCCGCTGCGGCGCGAGAGGAAATTTTCTGCGGATGTGAATCCCTGGACCGAGGCCAAGGTGCCTGCGGAGATGGCGGGGACGGTCGTCGAGACGCTGGTCGAGGCGGGGCAGCCGGTGAAGACCGGGGACGTCTTGGTGCGGCTCGATGACACACGGGCCAAAATTGCTGTGGAGCTGGCAAAGGCGCGCTACGCGGAAGCGATGCGCCTGCTTTCAGAAGCGGAGCGCCTGCAGAAATCACGCGTCGTTTCGCAGACCGCTTTTGAAGCGGCCGCTTCAGAGGCACGGGTCAGCAAAGCCCAGCTGGCTGATGCGGAGGACCTGCTGGCCCGCCATGCGGTGAAGGCACCTTTCGAGGGGATTGTGAACCGCCGCATGGTGGACGTCGGGGACGCGGTCAACCCGAACGAGGAGGTCGCTGAGGTGGTGGATGTCAATAAGCTGCGCGTGGTCTTTGATGTGGCGGATACGGACTTATCCGCCTTCCAGCCCGGCCGGGAGGTTTCTCTTCGCCTGCTGGGCGGAGGGCCGGATGTGCTAAAGCCGACCGTGCGTTTTGTCAGCCGCTCCGCGGACCCCGCCACCCGCTTATTCCGCGTGGAGGCGGAGCTTGAGAATCCCGGTATTCCCGGCGGGTTGCAGGGGATCGTTGATGCGGAGGTTCAGGTCTTTCCGTCCGGACCAGTCGTCCCGGCGGCGGCGGTTCGCTTCTCTGGTCGGGATGCCATGGTGCTCAAAGACGACGGCGGGCCGGTTCTGACGCGCATTGTGGTGGGGCCGGAAATCGAGGGGGTCTTTCCCGTGCTGGAGGGGCTGAAGGCCGGCGACAGGGTCTTTATCCGATGAGCCTGCCCGCCTGGAGCGTGAGGAACCGCGTCGCGGTCAACCTCCTGTGCGTCGTGCTCCTTGTGGCCGGCTACCTCACCGCAACGACACGGCTCAAGCTGGATTTGTTTCCGGATGTGTCGAGCAACCTCATACGAATCACCACGCTGGACCCGGCGACCGGCATCGCGGAGGAGATCGAGCGCACAATCACAATTCCCATTGAGGAGGAACTGGCGAGCGTGCAGGGGCTCAAGAAAGTCAGCTCGTTTTCGGAGGACAACTTCTCGAACATTTTCATCGAGGTGGACTCCTCGATCACCAACATCGACCCGGTCCTCAATGAGGTCCGCCAGGCGGTGGACAAAGCCAAGGGTAAGCTTCCGACAAGCGTGGAGCCCCCCGGTCATCGAGGAGTTCGACATCCCGTTCCCCCTCATCACCTTCACCGTCAGCTATCCGCCGGACTACGATGTCATGCAGATCCGCGACCAGCTCGAGCGCATCAAGCGCAGCCTGCGGATCATCCCGGGCGTCTCGGACGTCCTGGTGGACGGCATGGACCGCCGCGAGGTCTGGGTCGAGCTCGATCCCTATAAGCTGGAGTCCGCCGGGGTGTCGTTTGAGGACGTGGCCCTGGCCGTGCGCCGGAAAAACTTGAATGCCGTCGGCGGCCGGATCGACGGGGCCGGCGGACAGCGGCTGGTGCGCCTGATGGGTGAGATCCGCTCGGCGGAGGAACTCGCGGAGGTGCCGATCAAGACCTCGCAGGGACGCACGCTCCTGCTCCGCGACGTGGCGAATTTCCGCAATACCACGGAGGAAGCCCGCACTTATGGCCGGGCCGACATGCTGCCGGCAATCACTTTTACCATCGTTCGGAAAAAGGGCTCCGATGCCTTGCTCACCGTGGCCCAGTGCCGGAAGGTCTTTGCTGAGGGGGCCAAGCAACTGCCTCCCGAGGTGACGACACGGGTGCTGAGCGACACGACCCGCTTCATTCGCGTCCGTATCGGCACGGTGCTCCAAAACGGGCTTCAGGCCCTGCTGCTGGTGACCGTGCTTCTCATGCTGACCCTGAACTGGCGGCTGGCTTTGCTCGTGGCCATCGGGATCCCGATCTCCTTTGCCGGGGCCATGCTGGTCCTCTACCTCGGCGGCTACTCGATCAACCTCCTCTCGCTCTTCGCCATGATCATGGCACTCGGCATGGTCGTCGATGACGCGATCGTCATGGCCGAAAATTGCTACCGCTACATCCAGGAGGGCATGCCCCCGCACGAGGCCGCCATCCGGGGATCCCAGGAAGTCATCTGGCCGGTCGTCGGCAGCGTCAGCACGACAGTTGCCGCCTTCCTCCCGCTCATCTGGGCGGAGGGGATCATCGGTAAATTCCTCCTCATCGTCCCGGTCGTCGTCATCTCGGCCCTCGTCTTCTCGCTGGTCCAGGCGTTTGTCGTCCTGCCGAGCCACATCGCGGACTTCGTCCGGCGCGGCCGCTC
>JBGSJQ010000017.1:0-3014 GCA_041741775.1 Terrimicrobiaceae bacterium
ACCTGCCGTGCATGGATGACGACGACCTGAGGCGCGGGCGACCGACGTCCCACAAGGTCTTTGGCGAGGGGATTGCGGTGCTGGCTGGCGACGCGCTCCTCACCGTCGCCTTCGAGATCCTGGCCCGCATGAAGCCGAGCGCACGCCACTCGACCGCCGACTATGTCACCGAACTCGCCCGCGCGGCCGGCAGCCGGTTCCTGGTCGGAGGCCAGGTTGCCGACCTGGAAGGCGAAGGCAAAAAGATCTCGTCCGGCGATCTGCGGTTTATCCACCGCGGAAAAACCGCTGCCATGGTCATCACCAGCATGAAACTTGGGGCCATGGCGGCGAATGCCACCCCCCGCACGCTCGCAATCCTGGAGGAATTCGGCGACAACCTCGGGCTCGCATTCCAGGTCATCGACGACGTCCTCGACGTCACGCAGAGCAGCGAGGAGCTGGGCAAGAGCGCCGGAAAAGATGCCAAAGCCGGCAAGATGACCTACCCCGCGCTCCTCGGCCTCGAAGCCTCAAAAAAAGAAGCCGCCCGCCTCACGGAAAAGGCCCTCTCCTCGCTGTCCCCCCTCGGCGAACGTGCGGAGCCGCTGCGCCACCTCGCCGAAACCCTGCTGAGCCGCACTTCGTGACGGGAGAATTTCAGTCTTCGCCCAGCCTTTGATGGAATGAATATTTCCGATTTACTTGGAGAAGATTTCTGCGGATAGTGCTCGTTCTGTCGCTCACGTGGCGGAACTGGCAGACGCGTACGGCTCAGGACCGTATGGGGCAACCCTTGGAGGTTCGAGTCCTCTCGTGAGCACCATTCCTTTTTGAATTTTTGTCCCAGTCGCTTCGCCAACAGGATCCGGAATTTGTACGGGGGATGTTTTCCTCGATTGCCGGGCGTTATGATTTCGCGAACCACCTTCTGAGCGGCGGGATGGATTTTTTATGGCGCGCGAGGGTGGCCCGGCTGGTCGCGAAGAGCGGGCCGAAGCGGATCCTGGACCTGGCGACCGGCAGCGGTGACCTCGCCTTGGCGCTGCAAAAAACCTGCCCGGAGGCGCTGGTGGTCGGGGCGGACTTCTGTCTGCCGATGCTTGGCCAGGCAGCGCGGAAGCAAGTGCCGAACCTCGTGCAGGCCGATGGGTTGGCGCTGCCATTTTCCGACGGAGCGTTTGATGCCGTAACGGTGGCGTTCGGACTGCGCAATATGGCATCGTGGGAAAAAGGACTACGCGAGATGGGCCGCGTGCTGCGTCCGGGCGGGCTCCTCGTGGTCCTGGATTTTTCGTTGCCGGAAGTGGGTCCGTTGCGGACGGCCTACCGGTTTTACCTGCACCATGTGCTGCCGAGGATAGCGGGTTGGACGACCGGGCGGGCGGAGGCTTACGAATACCTTGGGGCATCGATTGAGAAATTTCCGAGGGGGTCGAGCATGGCGGCGCTCATGCTGGCCTGCGGGCTCGAAGCCCGGCGTCCGGAGCCGCTCTGCTTCGGCATCGTGAGCATTTACGCGGCGGAGAAGCCCGAGTGACGGTTTGGCCCACGCTCTAACGCCTATTTTTTCCTCCCTCTCCTGCCAATCCTGAAAATCCTGTCATCCTGTCAGAATGCCTGATCTGCGCTACAGCATGGTGAGCTGGGATGCGGCGGCGGGATCGGGGACGAGGCGCTTGCGGCGGCCCTTGGCAAAGGCGGGTTCGCCCTCGGCGTTGAGTTCGGCTTTTTCCAGGTTCGCGAGGATTTCTTTGGCCCGGGAGATGATGGCGTCCGGCAGTCCGGCAAGGCGTGCGACCTGGATGCCGTAACTCTGGTCTGCGCGCCCCGGCAGGATCTTGCGGAGGAAAATCACCTGGTCGTTCCACTCCCGCACAGCGACGTTGAGGTTCAGCACGCCCTTGCGGGTGCGTTCGAGGTCGGTGAGCTCGTGGTAGTGGGTGGCGAAAAGGGCGCGGCAGCCAATCGTGTCGTGAAGATACTCAGCGACGCTCCAGGCGATCGAGAGCCCGTCGAATGTCGAGGTCCCGCGGCCGATCTCGTCCAGGATCACAAGGCTCTGCGCGGTCGCATTGTTGAGGATATTTGCCGTCTCGTTCATCTCGACCATGAACGTCGACTGGCCTCGCGCCAGGTCATCGTTCGCGCCCACGCGGGTAAAAATCCGGTCCGTCAACCCGCAGCGCATGGCCTTCGCCGGCACGTAGCTTCCCATCTGGGCCATCAGCACAAGGAGCGCAACCTGACGGATGTAGGTGGATTTGCCCGCCATGTTCGGGCCGGTCAAAATCGCAAAGTTTTTCCCGTCGAGCCCAAGGTCGCAGTCATTCGGAACGAACCGTTCGCCGCCGGGCTGCTGGTCGAGGACCGGGTGGCGGCCCTCCTCGATGTGGAGGATTTGGGAGGCCTCGATCTCGGGCCGGCAGTAGGCGTGCAGGCGGGCCGTCTCGGCGAGCGAGCAAATGGCGTCGAGCACGGCGAGGGTGTTGGCGGTCTCCTGAAGCTTGGGTAATTCGGCGAGGACGGCGGCCCGCAGCTCGCCGAAGAGCTCGATCTCTCTGGCGCGGGCCCGCTCGTCCGCCCCGAGGATTTTTCCCTCGACTTCCTTTAATGCCGGGGTGATGAACCGCTCGCCATTGACCGTCGTCTGCTTGCGGATGTAGTCCTCCGGCACGGCGGAGAGGTTGGATTTGGTGATTTCGATGAAATACCCGAAGACCGAAGTGTAGCGGACTTTGAGGGATTTGATCCCGGTCCGCTCGATCTCCTGCTCCTGAAGGGCGGCGATCCAGTTTTTCCCCTCGTGCGAAGCGGATCGCAACTCGTCGAGTGCCTCATCAAAGCCCTCGCGGACGAACCCGCCCTCGCGGACAAGGGCCGGAGGCTCGTCCACCAGCGCCGCACGTAATTTCGTGGTGAGTTCGGGCAGAGAGTGGAGGTGCAGGCCTGTCTCGGTGAGAAGTCCGGAGGGAAGCTTGATACCGGCGCCGAGCGAGGCGGCCAGCACGGGGATGCGCTCGAGCGATTGAGCC
>JBGSJQ010000018.1:0-5075 GCA_041741775.1 Terrimicrobiaceae bacterium
TGTCAGGTCGGTCAAAAAGTGGCTGGCGGCGCACAGCTCGTCACTGTGGAAGCCATGAAAATGAACACCTTTGTCTATGCGTCCGGCGACGGCACCGTGGCTGCGATTTTAGTCAATCCCGGGGACGCCGTCGAAGAGGGCCAGGTCCTCGTCACCCTGTCCTGACGCTCCCGTGGAACTGCTCCTTGCTGCATCCTCAGAGGTCGTCTCGCTGGAAACCGCCATTCTTGTCGTTATTTGCGCCGGCCTGCTCGTCCTGGCCAAGATGGTTTCCGACCTGCGCGGCGAAGTCCGTGCACTTCGTGAAGCACAGGCCGGCGTGCCGGCCCAACAACCCGCACCGCTTCCAGCCGCACAGCCGGCTCCGACCTCTGCCCCGGCTTCCGATGGCATCCCGAGAGATGTCTTCGCCGCCATCGTCAGCGCGATCCACTATACACTTGGCGAACAGCACAACGTGGTCGCCATCAGCCCTGTCGAGTCGATGATGTGGTCCCGCGAAGGCCGCCGCAGCATCTTCAGGTCTCACTCCATCCGCTGAACGCCTTTGCCCCCGCAGAGGAGGGAAATTCGGGAATCACGACGGGCGATCATCTGACCAGATTTTCAAAGTCTTCGGCATCGCGCATAATTTCACCTACAGGAAAAAGATGACCGTTGACCCGGGTGCCGGAAACCTGTGATCGTCGCGGCCCGATGAATTCTCTCATGTGGCTGTGGATCATTTTTGCGGTGACGGTCGTCTTCGTCTCAGCGGTGGACCTTTTTGTTATCACCCGGAGGCAGGGCCCTCTTGGCGTTTCCACGGCGCTGCGCTGGACCGGGCTCTGGGTGGCGCTGGCGCTGGCATTTGGCGTGGCGGTCTATTTCCTTCACCCCAACGGGAAGGAGCTGGCGACGCTCTATGTGGCGGGATACCTCACGGAATACACGCTCTCCGTGGACAACCTGTTCGTCTTCATCCTGATCTTCTCGCTCATGGGCGTCCACGAGGCCGCCCAGCCGAAGCTCATCAAGCTCGGGATCTACCTGTCCATCGCCCTCCGCATCCTGTTCATCCTTTTTGGAATCGCTCTCATCGAGAAATTCCACTGGCTCCTGTATCTCTTCGGCCTCCTCCTGATCTGGACCGCATGGAAAATGCTCACGGCCGACGAGGAGGACCAGCTCAAGCCGGAGCACAACCTGCTCTACCGGCTGGGTCAAAAATTTCTGCCGATGCGCGAGGTTGCCGCCGAAAGCCGAAGCCTGGCGATCCGGCACGAGGGCCGGTGGTATTTCACCCCGCTCTTTCTCGTGTTTCTGGTGATTGGCAGCACGGACGTCGTCTTCGCGCTGGATTCGATCCCGGCCATCATGGGCATCAGCCAGGACCCGTTCGTCGTGCTGACCTCGAACGTTTTCGCCGTGCTGGGCCTGAACTCCCTCTTCTTTGCCCTGCGCGGGATCATGGGGATGTTCAAATTCCTCAAGCACGGCGTAAGCCTCATCCTCTTTTTCATCGGGGCCAAGATGCTCGCCGGAGCGTATCACCCGGTCGAAGTGTGGTTCAAAGACAACGCATTCGTCTCACTGCTGGTCATCGGCACCGTCCTCGTCGTCTCGATCGTCCTCTCCATCTGGCACAGCCGCCTCACTCCTCCAGAAAAAGATTAGCCTGAACCTTAACCTAAAAAGAGCAAATGAAGAGTTTAGACGGAATTACCACAATGAACAGAATTGGGTTACAAAGAAAATGGCTCTCACCCTACAGGTGGGCTGCAAGCTTTCTGTAAGTTCCTCTCTATAAATTCGGTAAATTCTGTTCATTCTGTCCAATCGCTTTTTTTTAGGATAAAGCGAGGCGATCGAGACCCTCGTGGAGATCCGCTGCCGACAACGGAAAAGATGAATCTTGCAAATTAGCGCACTGAACTCTAATATGCACGAATGAATTGGAATCGTCTCGCGCAGAGTCGTTTATTGGATCTTGCATCGCAGTTTCCGGCGGTGGTGGTCTTGGGGCCGCGTCAGGTTGGAAAGACCACGCTGGCGAGGGAGACTTTCCCCGGTGCCGCTTACAAGGATATCGAATCGCCGCTGGTTCGCATGAGGTTTTCAGAAGACCCCGCGCACGAGGTTTCGCGCGTTGGGGAGATGGCGATTTTGGACGAGGCGCAGGCCGTGCCCGAGATCTTTGCGGCCTTGCGCGGGGAGATCGATACGCGACGTGGAGACGGGAAATGCCATTTTTGTATCCTTGGGTCGGCGCAGCCTGATTTGGTGCGGGGAGTGACCGAGTCGTTGGCCGGGAGGGTGGGGTTGCTGAATCTTGATCCCCTGACTCCTTGCGAAACGAACTTGCCGGTCATGGAGCAGTGGTTGAAAGGCGGTTTTCCCGAAGCCTTGCGGGGGGACTTCCGGGCTTGGTGGAATCCCTATCTTGAGGCGGTCATCCAGCGTGATCTTGCCGCGTATGGGCGCCGTCCCGACGCCTTTTTCCTGCGCCGGTTGCTGACCATGCTGGCATCCCAGCAGGGGGGGCTTCTCAATCTTTCGGCCTTGGGAAATGCTCTTGGGGTGAACTACCACACAATCCAGCACGGCCTGGATCTGCTCGAAGGGGTTTTCCTGATCCGCAGGCTCCCTCCCTTTTTCCGAAACATCGGCAAGCGGCTCGTCAAGTCACCCCGGGTTTACCTCCGCGATACCGGCCTGCTGCACCATCTTCTCAACATCGGCACCCCGGAGGAACTTGATGTGCATCCGGTCCGTGGCATGAGCTGGGAAGGATTTGTCATGGAAGATCTGATCCGCAGGGAATTGCTCCGCTCCCCGTTCACCCAAGTCAGCTTCTGGCGAACGGCCGCCGGACAGGAGGCCGACCTCGTCTTCGATCGCGGCAACGAGCGCATCGTCGTGGAAGTAAAAACCAACAGCGGCACGAATCCGCACGATGCCCGCAAACTCGAAGCGATGCTGGATGATATCGGCGCACAACGCGGGTTCCTCGTCGGCATGGGCGCGGCCCCCGAACAACTCACCCCGCGCGTTGCAAACCATTCCCTCGATCTCGACCCCTGCTGGCTGCCTTGACTTAAGTAAGGAATCGAGTAAGACAAGCTACATGCAAGCAACACTTACTTCCAAGGGCCAGATCACGCTGCCGGTGGCAATCCGGCGGAAGCTTGGTTTGGAGGCGGGCGATGTGCTGGAATTTGACGAGTCCGTTCCCTACATCAAGGCACGCAAGCCATTTGACCGGGGCCAAATGAGCAAAGCCATCGGCCGGGGCAAGTCCCGGAAGCCCGCGCGAAGCAGCGCGGCATGGATCGAGGAGCTGCGCGGACCGGTGGATCCGGCATGATCACGGCGGTTGACACATCGGTTCTTCTCGCCATCGATCTTGGCGAGCCGGAGGCCGGGGCCTGGGTCGAATCCCTGGCCAATGCCCGGGAACACGGGTGCCTTGTGATCTGCGATGTCGTGGCGGCGGAGTTTTTCGCTGTTGTCCAAAAACGGGCTTCCTTGGATGCAACATTGAACGATCTGGGGATCCGCCCGGTCCCGACCACGTTGGAAGCGGCCTGCGCGGCGGGCACCGCATTCCGAAAGTATCGCGATTCGGGCGGCCCAAGGGAACATCTCATCCCGGATTTCCTCATTGCCGCCCACGCTCTAACCGACTGCGATGCGCTGGCAGCCGCTGATCGTGGCTACCTGCGCCGGTATTTCCGGGGTCTGCGCGTGCTCGGACCGGCATGGAAGGGGTAGTTTTTCTCTCTGGGGCACCCGGGTGTCGGAACAGAACGCCGGCTGCGTTTTGTAAACCTAAAAAAAGCGATTGGACAGAATTCACCGAATTTATAGAGAGGAACTTACAGAAAGATTGCAGCCCACCCATAGGGTGAGAGCCATTTTCTTTGTAACCCAATTCTGTTTATTGTGTTAATTCTGTCTAAACTTTTCATTTGCTCTTTTTGGGTTGGAAGGTTCGGCGTCGAGCCTGCAAACAGTGCTTTCTCCCGAGAGCTGCAAAGGAGCAGTCCCAGGGCCTCCGGCGGGGCACGGGAGCGAGCGCCTCCGCCCACCTCAATTTTTGTTTTTGCGCCTCTTGCGCCTTTTTGCGGCTACCTATTCTGCGGTGACTCTGATTCGTCCGAAGCGTTTGGTGGGGGCGGCGGTGGAATCCGTGACGGTGACGCGTTCGAAGGTGGCGTCGATGGAGGTTGCGCTTTCGGTGGCGGAGCCGTTGACCGCCCACGGATCGATGAGGCCGAGGTCGTTGCTGAACTGGACGGCGTAGGTAATGCCGGGCGCGGAAGAAGATTTGCGGCGGATGTAGGTGATCTGGAGTTTGCCGAGATCGGGGCCCGTGCCAATCACGACGAAGGGCAGTCCGGCCGTGCCGGCGGGGGCGAGCACGGCGGCGTTGGGCGTGGCGAGCGTGGTCCCCTGCCCTGCTCCGCTGCCGATCATGTTGAAGGCGTATTTGAGGAGGTTCGCCACGCCGTCGCCGGCCGGGATGAGCAGATCTTCGGAGCCATCGGAGGCGAGGCCGGTGGAATTGCGGAAGAGGGTCAGTGCGCTCGAAGCCTCAGTCACCAGCAGGAAGGGCGGCTGGTATTCGGGCTGATTGGAGACGTGGAGCACGACTTCGGAGCTTTGCGAGCCGGAGGCGATGAGGACGAAGGAGGCGACGTCGTCCCCACCGACCTGTGTGGTGAGGAAGTTGGCGAGGGCGGCGGAGCCAAACGTGACCAAGTCGCCCGTGCGGGCACCCGCGGGCACGGTGGTGGAAGCAAGGTAAATGACGTTGGCGGGTAGCACGCCGTTGCCAGTGCTGTCGTGGCCGGGGGCGGAGTTCCAGGTGACGGCGGATTTGGTCCAGGTGTCGGAACCGTCTTTCACGCCGTAGAGGTGGAGCACGGTGGCAGTGGAGGACAGGCTGCCGTCGGGGGTGGTGCCGTGGTAGGCGAGGCCGAGGGTGGCGGTGCCGACTTGGGTGGGGAGTCCGGCGAGGTCGAACTTGAGCAGTGCCTTGGCGCGGTTGTCGGCGGTCGGGTCGGATTTCACGCGGAGCAGGGCGTTGGTCC